>JAGQZL010000015.1 GCA_020434915.1 Allomuricauda sp.
GCCTTTACCCATAAAAAAATATATTCCAATGCCATGGTGAAAGGTGCCAAAGGCGGCCTGGTTTTCTACGAGTCGGCGCCCCAGCATCCTGATTTGGTGCTAAAGGATCTTATTGCCATTTTACATCCTGAACTTTTGCCCGACCATAAACTCCAATTCATCCAACCATTGCGCTAAATGTACACCGCAAAGCCATATCGTCTTTCTTTTGTGCTACTTGTTGTTGCATTGTTGTTTTCATGGCTTTTGAATATTGGTTCCGGTTCCGTGGATATTCCTTTTTTGGAGGTGGTAGCTTCCCTGTTTGGTGGTAAATCGCATATAGATTCATGGGAATACATTATTTGGCATTACCGGATTCCGAAAGCATTTACAGCTATTTTAGTGGGCGGCGGTCTTTCTTTGAGTGGGCTTTTAATGCAGACGTTGTTCCGCAACCCACTAGCTGGACCTTTTGTACTGGGCATTAGCTCCGGGGCCAGTTTGGGGGCGGCCTTGTTGTTGATGGGAGCCTCATTGCTGATGGGAATCACCTCCTTTTCGTTCTTGGGAGATATTTCCCTTGCCTTGGCAGCCAGTATCGGTAGTTTTTTGGTATTGTCGGTGGTCATGATTGTGGCACAACGGGTAAAGGACTCCATGGCCCTATTGATCATCGGGTTGATGTTCGGAAGCATTACCTCTGCCATCGTTAGTGTTCTGGCTTATTTTTCAAGCGCGGAAAACTTGCAGCGTTTTATTTTTTGGTCCTTTGGAAGTGTAGGCAATCTTAGTTCACAGCAAATTCTCCTGCTACTGGGTATTGTGACTCTGGGCATTGTGTTCAGTATCCTTTCCTTAAAACCCCTGAACGCATTTCTTTTGGGGGAAAACTACGCACAAAGTCTTGGGAATTTCCTTGAAAAAATCGAGATTGATTATCATTATTGCCACAGGTCTATTAGCTGGTGGGGTTACCGCTTTTGCCGGACCCATTGCCTTTGTTGGTTTGGCCGTTCCCCATCTTACCCGTCAGATATTCGACACCATGGAACATAAGGTGCTGATTCCTGCTGTATTCCTCTATGGTGCCATTTTGATGTTGCTCTGCGACATGATTGCCCAACTGCCCAATTCGGCCAATATATTGCCCATCAATGCCATTACCTCTTTGGTAGGGGCTCCCGTGGTCATTTGGCTCCTGATCCGAAAACGAAAAATGATATTCTAATGGAAAACTCCATAAAAAATAGCCTTTCGGCAAAGGAACTTTCCATCGGGTATGGCAACAAAGTAGTGGCCCAGAGCATCAACTTTTCGTTGCGTCCCGGGGTGCTATGCGCCATTGTGGGCATCAACGGTATTGGTAAATCCACCCTGCTCCGCACCTTGGCGGGATTTCAACCCAAATTATCCGGAAACATATCAGTAGGGAATAAAAAACTGGAGAAGCACCATCCATCTGCTTTGTCGAAGGAACTTAGCGTGGTTTTGACGGAGCAACCTGCTTCCAAAAACCTCTCGGTGCTAGAATTGATTGCATTGGGCCGCCAACCTTATACCAATTGGTTGGGTACATTAACCTCAGAGGATAGAAATCATATAGAAAGGGGCCTTGATGCCTTCCTGCTCAAAGACCTACGCGAACGAAAATGCCATGAACTGAGTGATGGGCAATTGCAACGTGTCCTTATTGCACGTGCCATGGCACAAGACACCCCGCTTATCTTGCTGGATGAACCCACCACCCATTTAGACCTCTACCACAAAGTGCAGATTCTGAAAATGCTGCAACAATTGGCACATGACCAAAAAAGAACCATCATTTTCACGACCCATGAGATAGAACTCGCCATTCAACTATGCGACAAAATCTTGATTTTGGATGGTAAGGAAAACCCATTCGGAGACCCCTGTGAATTGATTGAGCAAAAGTATTTTGAAAGATTGTTTCCTTCGGAAATGGTCCAATTCGACCCGAGCACCGGTTCATTTCGAGTGAATAAGTAAGAAGGATTTCTATTCCAGCTTCTATTCGAATCCGTTATCTTTATCCTTCATTAATCTTTACATGAGCACGGAACTTATTTATGTACTAATTGGCATCTTCACACTTGTATTGGGACTGTTCGTTGGCATGTACATCCAAAAACTGAAAACAAAGTCCAATGAAAGTGTTTGGGTAGACAGAAATCAAAAAGCGGAAAATCAGATTTCCGAATTAAAAGGAGAGTTGGACAAAACTAGGGAGGCAAAATCAAGTCTTGAAATAAAATTGGCCAGAGAAGAGGCCAATGCTATCAATCTGGAAGACAAACTCAACGAACAAAAGCTGGAAGTGGAAAAACTCCAGGAAAAATTTACAAAAGAGTTTGAGAATCTGGCCAACAAAATCCTGGAAGAAAAAAGCGAGAAATTCACCAAAAGTAACAAGGAGAATATTGAAAACATCCTCACTCCTCTCAATAAAAAGATTAAAGAATTTGAAGAGAAGGTAGAAAAATCCCAGAAAGAAAATATCAGCATCCATTCCGCATTGAAAGAGCAATTGCTCCATCTACAGAGTCAGAACCTCAAGATTACCCAAGAGGCGGAAAACTTGACCAAGGCCTTAAAAGGTGACAGTAAAATGCAAGGGAATTGGGGCGAATTGGTACTGGAACGCGTTCTCGAAAAGTCTGGTTTGGAAAAGGATAGGGAATACAGCGTGCAACAAAGCTTTCAAAGGGAAGACGGCTCTCGGGTCATGCCCGATGTGATCATCAACTTGCCCGATGGAAAGAAAATGGTGGTGGATTCCAAGGTATCCCTCACCGATTACGAGCGCTATACCAATGCCGATGATGATGACAAACCCAAATTCCTCAAGGACCATATCAATTCACTAAGAAGACATGTGGAACAACTATCAGCAAAAAAATATGAGGACCTGTATGAAATGGAAAGTCCCGATTTTGTGCTGATGTTCGTACCGATTGAGCCCGCCTTTGCCATTGCCATCAACGAAGATAATTCCCTCTACAATAAGGCATTTGAACAGAATATTGTTATTGTGACCCCATCCACCCTATTGGCTACCTTACGCACCATAGATACGATGTGGAACAATGAAAAACAGCAACGCAACGCTATAGAAATTGCCAAACAGGCCGGGGCACTGTATGATAAATTTGAAGGTTTCGTTTCCGATCTGACCAAAGTGGGCAAGAAAATGGACGAAGCCAAAACGGAATACAGGGGCGCCATGAACAAATTGGTGGAAGGCCGTGGAAACATTATCACCACCATTGAAAAATTGAAAAAAATGGGGGCAAAGGCAAAGAAATCATTGCCGGAACCCATTTTAAAACGTGCCCAAGAAGACGATTTGGACGAACTAAATT
The DNA here is from genome assembly GCA_020434915.1 of Allomuricauda sp. Classification (GTDB taxonomy): domain Bacteria; phylum Bacteroidota; class Bacteroidia; order Flavobacteriales; family Flavobacteriaceae; genus Flagellimonas. Next base: position 3,363 of record JAGQZL010000015.1, read on the forward strand.
AAGCATCGACCATGAAAAAATTCCTGACCATTTTAGTCACCGTACTCGTTTTGGGTATTGGCTCTTATTTTGCCTTTGTCTACTATGTACCCTACAGTGAAGGGTACCGTTCCGGGGAATTGATCAAATTCAGCAGAAAGGGCGTAGTGGCCAAAACCTGGGAAGGGCAGATCAGCCAGGGGTTGTCGGGCACGAATGTATTTTCTTTTTCCGTGGAGGACAAGGAAAAGGATATCATCGAAAAAATGAAGAAATACCAAGGTCAATACATCAAAGTGACCTATAAGGAACGTTACGCCACCTTTTTTTGGTTGGGTGACACCAAGTATTTTATTACGGAAGTCTCTGTGGAAAAATCACCACTTTTCAGAAATTGAGCATGAAAAAATTCAAATCTTCTAAAGAAAGTAGGGTTTCCATCACAGAATTGATGCTCCCCTCCCATTCCAACTTTGGAGGCAAAGTGCACGGAGGCCATATACTGAACCTTATGGACCAAATAGCGTTTGCCTGTGCCTCCAAACATTCCCAAAGCTATTGTGTAACCGCTTCTGTGAACCGGGTGGATTTTTTGAATCCCATTGAAGTCGGGGAACTGGTCACACTTAAAGCCTCCATCAACTACACAGGAAAAACCTCCATGGTGGTCGGGGTCCGGGTAGAATCCGAAAATGTGACCACGGGCGAAGTAAAACATTGCAATTCCTCCTATTTCACCATGGTTGCCAAAGGAAAAGATGGGAAAAACAAATCGGTACCTGGGTTGATTTTAAAGACCAAACAAGATATACGAAGGTTTGCCAGAAGTAAGGAACGAAAACGCTCCGCCAATCAGCGGGACACTAAGTTCGAGTCCACCAATTTTAAGGTAAACGAGTTTCTGGATTTTCTACAAGGGGAAAACGTTAAGATGGATTTTGATTAATCTTGGCGGCGGCCTCGGCATCCAAAAACCAAACCAAATTCCCTGATTCCGGTTGTACCAAAGCAGCTGGATATTTTTTAAAACCTTTGGTTTTTTCGATTATGGCTTCCACTTTCTCGGCTTTGGAGGCACCAGTCACTAAGAAAGCGACTTCCTTAGCTGTGTTGATAACTTTTCCGTTGATGGACACCCTCTTTTGGCCAGAATCAGGATGCGTGGCCACTACGCAATGATCGGGGGCGTCCCAAAGTTCAATTTCATGGGGGAAAATGGAAGCGGTATGTCCATCATCGCCCATGCCCAAAACCACCAAATCAAATTGGGGAACTCCATCCACCCTATCCAAATTAATTTCCAATAGGTTAGCATAGCGCATGGCCTCTCCTTTTGGGTCATTTTCACCCAATATACGGTTGATATTCTCGTGAGGCACCTCAATTTTGGAAAACAAATGCTCTACGGTCATTTTGTAATTACTCTCATCATCCGTAGGCGGCACACAACGCTCATCGCCCCAGTAAAAATGGACCTTGGTCCAATCAATAGTATCAGCAAAGTTGGCCGCCAATACATCAAAAACAATTTTTGGAGTGCTCCCACCCGACAATGCCACATGAAATGACTCTTTGCCATCGACCTTTTCGGCAAAATAGGCCGAAAACTGTTCAGCAACTTCGTTTTTATTGTTGTATACTCTTATTTCCATGTGACCATTGTTTGCGTTCTCGACTCCGCTCGAACTGACAATTGTTTATTGTCTATTGTTAAATGATAATTGTAAGATAAAATTAGCAGATTACACAATACCCAGGGTCGTCTGCCAAATTCTCGCTGGGATTGCGCCAAAACCCATTGCCATTGAACAAGCTATCGGAATTTTCGGGACCCCATACCCCTGCGGAATACCCAAACATGCGCACATCCTTACCATTTTGCCAATAGTTCAAGATCGGGTCCACAAATTCCCAAGCAGCCTCCACCTCATCGGCACGGGCATACAAGGTGGCATCGCCTTGCATGGCATCCAACAACAGACGTTCGTAAGCTTCCATCACATAGGTTTCTGCCAAACTGGAATAATAGAAATCAAGGTTGGCCCGCTCCACCCTGAAACCTTGTCCAGGTACTTTTACACCAAACTTGATTAAAATCCCCTCATCTGGTTGGATACGGATAATCAACTTATTATCTTTTTTGTGCATCCCAGGTTCATTGAAGATTTGGTGGTGCGGTTCCTTAAAATGAATGACCACCTCTGTGACCTTGGTAGGCATACGCTTGGCAGTCCTTACGTAAAAAGGCACTCCGTGCCAGCGCCAATTGTCCACATAAAACTTAACGGCCGCAAAGGTTTCAGTAGTAGAATTTGGGTCCACCCCATCTTCCTCCCGATAGCCTTTGACCTTTTCCCCGTTGACCACAGATCCCACATATTGTGCACGAATGGTATTCTCAAAAAGTTCCTTTTCATCGGTCATTACCCGGAGGGATTTCAAGGCCTTCACTTTTTCATTACGAATCTCTTCAGCCTCCGCCCCAATGGGTGGTTCCATCACCACCAAGGACACGATCTGCAACAAGTGGTTTTGGAACATATCCCGTAGTGCACCAGATTTATCATAGTATCCACCACGTTTCTCCACCCCTACACTTTCGGCATTGGTGATTTCCACATGCTCGATGTAATTTCGGTTCCAAAGAGGTTCAAAAATGCTATTGGCAAACCGGGTCACCAATAGGTTTTGCACTGTTTCTTTTCCTAAATAATGGTCAATTCGGTAAATCTGCTCCTCTGAAAAATACTGATGTAAGCCTTTATTCAATTTTTTGGCTGTTTCCAGGCTATACCCAAAAGGTTTCTCCACCACCAAGCGCTTCCAGCCATTGTTTTGTCCGTTCATACCCGCCTCGGAAAGATTTTGGGCAATGGTTTCGTATAGAGTGGGAGGTGTGGACAGGTAATAAATAATGTTCCCAGAGGTATCGTGTTTTGCCTTAAGATCCTCGATCCGCTTGCGAAGTTTTCCGTAATCGGTATCGTAACTCTGTCCAAGGTCCTCGTAGTGAAGTCTTTCCGCAAATGCCTGTATATCGGTCTCTTTATGCTTTTTGAACTTTTCCTTCAAATAATCACTGTTGAAGACCACTCTATCACGGAACGATGTATCCGACATATTGCTCCGGCTCACACCCAATACCGCAAAATTTTCAGGAAGTTGTTTGGCCAAATGCAGATTGAACAATGCCGGAATCAATTTTCTGGCAGTCAAATCACCCGATGCCCCAAAAATTACGAGCATTTGGTCGTTGGTCTTTTTCATAGTGTCTCAGGTTTCTGGCAGATTGTAGTTGCCCAATGTCCCATAATTCTGCAATGAAACATTTATCTTTGAGCATGACGAATATAAGGTTTATTTTAGGTTCGCAATTTATAAAGATCCATCCTTAGGATGGCCTTAACATTACAAGAAGAAAAAACAGCAGATGGCAGATACGTATGATTTTGGCCTTGTGGGCCTTGGGGTAATGGGACGCAATTTTATTTTAAATGTGGCCGACAATGGCTTTACCGCTTTTGGGAACGATTTGGATAATGAAAAGGTGGATGCATTGATCCAAGAAGGGGGCAACACGGACAAAGTGAATGCCTCCACCGACGCAAAAACCTTTGTAAATTCCCTAACCACTCCAAGAAAAATCATGTTGTTGGTACCGGCAGGAAAGGTAGTGGACATTGTCATTGAAAGTCTATTGCCCCATTTGGACAAAGGCGACATCATCATAGACGGGGGCAACTCCTTTTTTACCGATACGGACCGACGCGAGGCCTATTTGAAGGAAAAGGGCATCAACTTTTTCGGTGCCGGGGTTTCCGGAGGTGCCAAAGGCGCCCGACGGGGCCCGAGTATCATGCCTGGAGGTTCCCGAGAGGCCTATCAGCACGTAAAACCCATTTTTGAGGCGGTTTCCGCCAAATATAAAGGTGAACCCTGTGTGGTCTATTTAGGGCCGAAATCGGCTGGAAATTATGTAAAAATGGTGCACAACGGCATTGAATACGGATTGATGCAGTTGACTTCGGAAATATATGACCTGTTGAAAAAGGCAGGTGGACTTTCCAATGCGGAACTACACCAAACCTTTGCCCAATGGAACCAAGGACGATTGCAGTCCTTCTTGGTGGAAATTACCTCCGAAATCTTTGAACAAAAAGACGATTTGGGCGATGGCGATTTGGTGGATAAAATTTTGGACAAGGCCAAGCAAAAGGGAACTGGAAAATGGACCTCTCAAAATGCCATGGACCTTGGCATCCCCGTACCAACCATCGACGTAGCGGTGAGCATGCGTGAACTTTCAGCTTTGAAAGAGGAACGGGTGCAAGCGGATGCACTGTATGATCGACCAACACCGAATGCAGTTGACAAAACGGATTTTATTGCCAAAGCGGAACAAGCGCTCTATTTCGCCTTTATCATGACCTACGCACAGGGCATGCACCAATTGGCAGATGCTTCCAAGGAGTATGGCTACGAATTGGAACTGGGCGAGATTGCCAAAATCTGGCGTGCAGGTTGCATCATTCGGGCCGCTTTGTTGGCCGATATCACCGATGCCTACCAAGCCAATGAAAACCTTCAAAACCTCTTGTTGGCCCCATCCTTCGTGGAAAAAGTAAAGGAAACTGTGGGTGCTGCACGGGAATTGACTGCCTACGGTGCCACCAATGGCATTCCCTTGGCTGGACTCTCCAATGCCCTCACCTATTTTGATGCCTATACGAGCAGTAGATTGCCGTTGAACCTCATCCAGGCCCAACGCGACTATTTTGGTTCGCATACCTACGAACGTGTGGATCGCGAAGGGATTTTCCATACGGAGTGGGAGAACAACTAATAATCAATTATCAATACACAGTATGAACAAATTCTTTTTCTTAGTAACCTTCATACTAAGCCTAACCTTTGGTTATGCCCAAAAAGCCCCGTATGTAATCTATAATTCCAAGGGCAAAAAGGTCACCTATAAAAAAATGCTCAAGACCTTGGAGGAAAAGGATATGGTACTCTTCGGGGAACTGCACAACAACCCCATTGCACACTGGTTGCAATATGAATTGACCTCCGATCTCTATGCCAAACGTCCCTTGATTTTGGGGGCCGAAATGGTGGAAGCCGACAATCAGGATGAGCTGGATGCCTATTTGGCCGGAAGCATCGATTACAAAGCTTTGGATTCCACCGCCAGACTTTGGAACAACCACAAAACCGATTATGCACCTTTGGTAGACTTTGCCAAGGACAACAAGCTTACATTTGTAGCTTCCAATGTGCCCCGTCGCTATGCCAGTGTGGTATACAAAGGTGGTTTTGAAGCGTTGGATACCCTGAGCACCGAAGAAAAATCATGGATTGCCCCATTGCCCATTCTGTATGACCCTAACTTGCCGGGCTATCAGAACATTCTAAAAATGATGGGGGATCACGGGAGCCCTACTTTGGTAATGGCACAAGCCATCAAAGATGCCACTATGGCCTATTTTATCCTTCAAAATTATACCGACGGAAGCCTGTTCCTGCATTACAATGGAGCCTATCACTCCAACGACCACGAGGGCATTGTGTGGTATCTGATGCAAGAACGTCCTGATTTGCAGTACGGAACCATTTCCACCGTCATGCAGGACGATGTACACAAACTGGAAGAAGACAATAAAGGCTTGGCCGACTTTATCATCTGTGTGGACAGCAACATGACTACCACCTATTGATCCAATAGCTACAAATACTTTGTATTACAGGCCACTTTAGGGGATAAAATCCGTAATTTTAAGAGTCCTATTTTTCTTAGAGTGACACTCCATAATGCTTTTGGATAAACGGACCTGTAACTATAATGCACCTGCATGGACCTATTTGAAAATGTAAAAGATTGGTTCACGGATCAAGCCCTTGTATCAAGCATCCTCAAATATTTGGCTTGGGTGGTCCTGATATTTCTCCTTATTGCCTGGACAAGGCGGTGGATGAAAAAAAACCTCCACGACAATGCGATCAAATACAAGGCGCAAAAAGCCATTCAAGTTGTTGGGTATTTGCTGATTGTACTGATCACCATCTCCTATTTTACGGGTAGCATCAAGGATTTTGGACTTGCCATGGGGCTACTCACAGCCGGTATTACCATCACCTTACAAGAATTGATACTCAGCATTGCGGGTTCCTTTTACATCTTTTTTGTACGTGTGTACAAACCGGGCGATCGCATTGAGCTTAATGGCATAAAGGGAGATGTCATCGATATAGACAGCATGTACACCACCATGATGGAGATTGGGGAATGGGTATCCAGTGATAACTACAGTGGCCGAATCGTAAAATTAAGCAACGCCTTTGTTTTTAAGGGGCCAGTGTACAATTATTCCTCGGATTTTCCCTTTGTTTGGGATGAGTTCAACCTACCCATCCGTTACGGTTCCGACTTGGAACTGGCCAAAAAAATGGTGATTTCAGTGGCTCAGGAAAACCTTTCGGAGTATGTACAAGATTCCATCGCCCAATGGAAAGAAGTGGTAAGCAAATACTATATTGAAGATGCCGAAGTCAACCCAACTCTGGCCATTACCATGACCGATAATTGGATTCAGTTCAACTTACGGTATATTGTGGACTACAAGAAGCGAAGGATTACCAAACATATTCTCAATGAAGAGATTGGAAAAAGAATTCTGGAAACCGATGGAAAAGTACAGTTGGCTTCGGTCACTTATGAAATTGTGAATATCCCAACAGTAGAGTTCAAGGAAACCAAAGACGCCTCCAAATAGCTTTCAATCATTGGATACAACATAAACAACAACTATATGAAAATCAAAATTTTAGCAGTAACACTTCTCCTTTTAATGGGCTGCAATACCTCAACCAAAGAAACCGTAAAAGAAGAACCAAAAATGGAAAAACCAACCTCACATCTAAGACATGTGGTCTTGTTTCAATATAACGAAACCTCCACACCTGAGGATATCGCCACAGTGGAAGCTGCCTTCGCTGCCCTACCTTCCAAAATTTCAGAAATCAAGGGTTTTGAAATGGGCCTGAACAACAGTCCTGAAAATTTGAACAAAGGATTCACCCACTGCTATTTTTTAACGTTCGTCAGTGAAGCAGACCGGGACACCTACCTCACCCACCCCGACCATGTGGCCTTTGGGGATATCGTAAGTCCACACCTGCAAGATGTGCTGGTGGTCGATTATTGGACGAAATAAGTTTATCCAGAAAAAATAAAACCCCGATTTACAAATGTAAATCGGGGTTTCGCTTTGGGTAAATCAATAGCCAAGGTAAGTAGGCACAACAACCATCGATTTGGGGGTTCTTAATTCCAGCCGCCACCCAGTGCCCGGTACATATGTACTTGGGCCAGCATTTGGTCTTTTTTGGTTTCTACCAGCTCCATTCGGGATTCCAAGGCCTCACGTTGTGCCAAAAGCACTTCGATATATTCCACCCTTGCGGATTGGAACAACCTTGTGGACAAATCAATGGATTCCGTCAAAGCCTGTACTTGACCTTCCTTCAATTCATAAGATTTCTTCAAATTGTCGATGTTGGACAATTGGTTGGCCACTTCGATATAGGCGTTCAAAATGGCCTTCTCATATTCAAATACCGCTTGCAACTGTCGATCCGTAGCATTCTTGTACTGCGCCTTGATCGCATTTCTATTGATCAACGGCGCCACCATATCACCCATCACCGAATACAGCACCGATTCAGGGGTACTGGTGAGGTATTTGGTGTCAAACGCTTCCAATCCCAATCCTGCCTTAATGGTGAATTGAGGATAGAAACTGGCCTTGGCCGCTTTGGTGTCCAACTTCGCCGCTGCCAACTCAAATTCCGCTTGGCGCACATCTGGTCGGTTCTGCAACAATTGTGAAGGAATACCGGCATACAAGGCATCAATAGGTGTGTCGATGAAATTATCCGAAGCACGATCGATATGTTGTGGAGAACGACCAATCAAAAAGTTGATACGGTTTTCCACCACGGTGATTTCCTGTTGGATCTCATACTTGTGGCTTTGGTTCTTCATCACTTCTGCCTGGAAACGCTTTACTGCCAGTTCGGTGGCACGGGCCGCCTGCTTTTGCAACTTTACCATTTTCAAGGCATTCTGCTGAATTTCCAAGTTTTGGTCAATAATGCCCAACTGGTTATCCAAGGCCATCAGTTCATAATAGGAGGCCGCTACTTCAGAGACCAAATTGGTCACCATGAAGTTCTTGCCCTCCACACTGGACAGGTATTCAAAAACAGCTGCTTTTTTCTCATTCCGCAGCTTTTTCCAAACATCGAGTTCCCATGTGGCGAAGGCTCCCAAACCATAATTGGCCAAAGGTTCGGGAAACTCCTCCCCCTCCTTGACCTCAAGGTTCTTCTCCACGGCCCCGTTTCGGGTATACTCACCCACCTTCTCTACCTCGGCACCTGCCTGAAGGTTGACAAAGGGCAAATACTCCCCTTTTCTGGCCTGAATCACATTCTTGGCCATGTCCACCTGCTGCAACATAATGTTCAGCTCTTGGTTTTTTACCAAGGCGGTATCGATCAGGGCAACCAGATCGGGATCTTTGAAAAACTCTCGCCACTGCACCAATCCGGTGTTCACAGTATCCGTGGAATGGTTTTGATAATTCTCGGGCACGGAGGTATTTTCATCCCTTATTTCACGGGTGGGTACACATGAATAAAATCCGACCAACCCAACTACTATAATTACAAGCGATTTTCTAAACTTCATCTTGGTCTTCTTTTTTGTTGTTACCATTTCTTGCAGTCATTTTCTTCAACAATTTGTTCACCTCCCGCAAACGGGCACGAAGCTTACTTTCGTTATCATTGGTTCTGAACAATTCTTCAGAAATAGGCTCGTCGTGCTCATCGCGGATGAGGCTTTTACCTTCTGCCATTTTTGCAAATACAAAATATAATCCAGGAATCAGCAATACCCCAAATAGGGTTCCGATAAGCATACCACCCAATGCCGAACCACCAATGGTACGGTTACCGATGGCCCCTGCGCCCGTTGCCACCACCAATGGGATCAAACCTGCGATAAAGGCGAAGGAAGTCATTAAAATTGGGCGGAATCGTTGTTTGGACCCTTCTATGGCCGCTTCTAAAATGGAAGCGCCTTCCCTGTGCTTTTGCACGGCAAATTCCACGATCAGCACCGCGTTTTTACCCAGAAGTCCCACAAGCATGATCATCCCAATCTGTGCGTAAACATCGTTGGACAATCCCATTACCTTCAACAGGAAGAAGGACCCGAACACCCCAACAGGCAATGATAAAATTACAGCTAGGGGCAACAAGAAACTTTCATACTGCGCCGCCAAAACCAGATACACGAAAATCAATACCACTGCAAAGATGTAGATGGACTCATTTCCACGTTGTGCCTCATCATAGGACAAACCTTCCCAGGCAATGTCATAACCTCTTGGCAAGGTTTCTGCCGCCACTTCCTTTATGGCGTTAATTGCATCCCCGGACGTATAGCCTTTGGCAGGCAAACCATTAATCGCTGCCGAATTATACAGATTGTACCTTGTAATCTCGTTAGGACCCAGGCGTTTTTCCATGGTCATGAACGAAGAATAGGGCACCATCTCACCCTCTTCGTTTTTCACAAAGAGTTTTTCCAAATCCGTAGGCAAGGCGCGGTATTCGGGCGCCGCTTGGGTATACACCTTGAAGAATCGCCCAAAACGGATGAACCCTTGTTCGTAGGTACTACCGATTAAAATGTTCAAGTTTTCCATGGCTTTTCCTATGGAAACACCTTTTTGCATGGCCGCCTTGTTGTTGATCTTCAACTCATACTGTGGATAGTTGGCCGCATAAAATGTGAACAAACCAGCCAATTCCTTGCGCTTGCGCAAGGCATCCATGAAATTATTATTCACTTTTTCAAACTCGTGGTAATCGGTACCGTTGGTCTTGTCCAACAATCGCATGGCAAAACCGCCAGATGAACCAAAACCAGGGACGGCGGGGGGCTCAAAGTATTCAATGACAGCCCCAAGATCTTTGGTCTCTTCCTCTAATTCCTCCATGATCTCATGAACGGTATGTTCCCTTTCGGACCATGGTTTTAGGTTGATCAAACAAGTACCAGCATTGGAACCACGACCTTCCGTCATGATCTCGTAACCAGCCAAAGATGAAACGGATTCCACACCCTCGGTTTCTTCACAGATTTCCTGTAGTTTTCTGGCCACCGCATTAGTTCGTTCCAAAGTAGCACCTGGAGGTGTTTGGATGATGGCGTAGATCATACCTTGATCTTCATTGGGAATAAATCCTGCCGGTAGTGTTTTATTGGTGAAGAAAATACCAACACAAAAGGCAATCAACAAGCCAAAGGTGACCACACGACGATTCACAATTTTGTTCAATACCCCAACATACCTTCCCGTAAGGCGTTCAAATTTGCCATTGAACCAATCGATAAATCGGTTTACCGGTGATTTTCTGCGCTGTTGGCCATGGGTATTCTTCAACATCATGGCACACAGTACGGGGGTTAGTGTCAATGCTACAATGGCCGAAATCACAATAGATCCCGCCATGGTGATGGAGAACTGTCGGTAAAACACCCCAACTGGACCGGTCATGAATGAAATGGGAATAAATACCGAGGTCATTACCAATGTAATTGCAATGATGGCTCCTCCAATTTCACCCAGCACTTCATAGGAGGCTTTGTAGGGCGTCAGGTTTTCCTCATGCATCTTTACGTGTACGGCTTCCACAACCACAATAGCGTTGTCCACCACAATACCAATGGCCAAAACCAGTGCAAAAAGGGTGATCAGGTTGATGGAGAGTCCGAACATTTGCATTACAAAGAAGGCCCCTACCAACGATACCGGCACGGCGATGATCGGAATCAATGTGGAGCGCCAATCCCCCAAGAACAGGAAGACGACGATAGCCACCAGAATAAAGGCATCACGCAGGGTATGCAACACTTGGTCGATGGATGCATTCAAGAAATTGGAAACGTCATAACTGATCTGGTAATCCATGCCGGGAGGCAAATCGGCTTCCAGTTCCTTCAACTTGGCCTTTACGGATTTGATCACATCACTACCGTTACTGTCAAAAGTCTGTTTCAACACGATGGAAGCGGATGGTCTGCCATCCAAATTGGAATAGATATCAAAAAACTCGCTACCCAATTCCACATTGGCCACATCACCCAATTTCAGGATTTCACCGTCATCATTGGCCTTAAGGATAATGTTCCGATACTGTTCCGGCTCGTTGTACCGATCTTGATACACCAGAACATACTCCAATGACTGGGCATTCTTTCCTGAACTTTGTCCCAATCTACCTGGTCTGGCAATGATACTCTGCTCCTCCATCGCCTCCAACACTTCCTCTGCGGAAATGTTATAGGCCCGCATACGGTCTGGCTTCAACCAAACCCGCATTGCGAATTTTCGGCTTCCCAAGATTTGAGCCGTGGCGATACCGTTGATCCGTTGTATCTCGGGAATGATCTTGGTATAGGCATAGTTGTACAAAAACCGCTCGTCAGTGTTGTCTTCCTTGCTATACAGGTTCACGTACATCAACATACTGGGAATTACCGGGGTTATGATCACCCCTTCCCGTTGTACCAAATCGGGCAACAAGGGCATTACCTGATCCACCCGGGTTTTGACCCGCACCACTGCTTGGTTGGGGTCTGTTCCCGGCTCAAAAATAATCCGCACGGTACCCTCACCGGCACTCGTGGCATCGGAGGCGATGTACCGCATGCCCTGAACTCCGTTAATGGCAGTTTCCAAAGGAATCAAGGTCGATTTTACCAATACGTCTGCACTGGCACCCGGGTAGGCAATAAAAATATTGACCGTTGTGGGTGCAATCTGGGGAAATTGGGATATGGGCAATTGTTTTATGGCAAGCAATCCCGTAAAAACAATGATTACCGATATCACAATGGCCAATACTGGCCTATGTATAAATTTTTTAAACATGTTGTCTGAATAATTTTGGGTGATTACTCTGCGTACAAATCGAGACTGGATAGCATTTTTTCAGGCTTCATATATTCGAAGTGGATTTTTTCACCATTTTTTACCATACGAATACCCTCCAACAATACTTTGTCCTCTTTAGATAATCCTTTTTCAACCACGAATAGGTGCTGAAGTTCCGCGCCTACGTGGATTTCTCGTTGATGGACCTTGCCCTCATCATCCAGAACGAACACATATTTTTTGTCCAACACCTCAAAAGTGGCCTTTTGTGGAATCAACAAGGCATGTGTCAGGGGAACGGTCATTAAAATACTTCCTGTTTCCCCGTGGCGCAAAATTCCCTTGGGATTGTCAAATGTAGCCCGGAAGGCAATGTTTCCTGTTTCATGGTTGAACTCGCCCTCTATGGTCTCCACAACTCCAATTTGGTCGAACTTTCGGTTGTTGGCCATGAGCAATTCAACAGGTTGTTTGCTACCGTTATTGGCGCTGGTAATGTAATCGAGGTACTCAGCCTCCGGTACATTGAAGTACACCCACATTTTACTGTTATCGGACAAGGTGGTCAACAGTTCACCTTCATCCAAAAGGCTGCCCTCCCTGGCTTCCAAATGGTCCATTATGCCATCAAAGGGTGCTTTGATGTTGGTGAAACCCAAATGTGTCTCCGCCAATTTAACCTCTGCCTTGGCCTTATCGAATTCTGCTTTGGCCATGGCCAACTCATTGGCAGATACCACATTGCCATCAGCCAATAATTGGGTATTCTTGTATTCAATTTCAGCCACCTCCGCTTCGGCTTTTGCCTTTTGTAGGTCGGCTTCGTAGACATTGGGCATAATGTGGAACATTTGCTGTCCCTTTTTTACAAATTGGCCTTCGTCCACATAAATATGTTGCAAGTATCCTTTTTCCAACGCACGCAATTCAATATGTCTTATGGAGTGTATCTGGCAGACATAATCCTTGGTGATGGAAGTGTCCTTTAGTATGGGACTGGATACCAAAAATTTGGTCTCTTCCTTGTTTTCATGTTTTTTGGATTCGCAGCTTGCGTGGAACAGCAGTACCACAAAGCCGATGAAGATGGAAATTCTCCTCATAGTTCTTAAGGTTTAAAAATAGTTTTGAAAAGATTCAAAGGAAAGTCCCAATCCGTATTAACATGGACCAACCCTTGGTTATTGATTATTACTCAAAGATGTTCTGATAAAGTCCTCTACGAATGCAGCATGACTTTGAAAGGAATATTCTAAATGCGAAAGACTTGGAACCTAATGTGTCTCTTTTGTGGAGAGCCTAGGGATGCTGTTTGAAAATCCGAGTAGGCCGAATTAGGTTCGAAGTAAAATGACCCCGTTTCCGAAGCATAAAAAAAGGCAGTCAAATAACCGCCATATTGTAGATACGTGCTGTGTGAAACTACCTCTTCTTCCCTTTCTTCCTGTTCTTCCACCTCAGTTTCTGCATAGTGCTTTTTTTCGGCACCAAACTGGATGGCATTGAGGGACGTTTGTTGGTCTAAAGATTCGTAGCCGTCAATGTAACAGGCATTCTGGTTGTCAGCATTGCTTTCCGAATCCGCATAAAGATTGATGAACCCTCCCAGAAGAAGGATGCTTAGTGGAATCAGATATCGCTTGAACGCTTGTTTCATTTGGGGAACAAAACTAGGTCACCTAACCAATCCGAACAAATAGAACTTGTTAATAAAGGTTAAAATTTGTCCTGAAACCTTCATTTTTACAGAAAATTTTGTAGCCGGCCATCCAAACATCACTTAGTGCAAAAAGCAGCCACTCATTTTAACAAAAGTGCATGTTTTGAAACGGTCTTGTATCTGTTTGATAAGAAGTCTACAACATAAAATCATTATATTCGTTTAGCTACCAGCCATTAACGAATAATCAACTTCCATGAAAAAAATTTCCACGCTCCTGATTTTTGCTTTGATATTGAACCTGACGTCTTGTATTGACTTCAAGACCAAAAAACCAGCGGATGAACCTTCAGTGGAAAATTTCAATACGGTTACCATCAATGATGACTACCAGGTCAGTATTCCGAAATTTATGAGGGCCGCAACCGGTTTGAACGATCAAGCATCCTTGCAATATCAAAATATTTTCAAGGAAACCTATGTCATTGTCATTGACGAACCAAAATCGGGCTTTGTGGATGTCTTAAAAGATATGGGGCAATATGATGAAGACCAGTCCTTGGTCCAAAATTACAGGGAGGTGCAATTGCAGTTGTTGGCCAGTACCATGAATTTTGATCACCAATCCGAACCAGAACCCCTTGAAATAAACGGGTTGGATGCAGAGATGGTGGAAATTGATGCCCATGTGGAAGGCATCAAGGAAGGCATCTCCTATGTGCTTACCTTTTTTGACGGTACCGATAATGCCTATATGATGATGGCCTGGACCTTGCAAGACCAAAAAGATGAGCACAAAAAAACCTTTGAAACAATTGCCAAATCCTTTCAACTAGTGGACTGACAACCATTTCAAAGGTCAATAAACACTATCCGTTCCTATTTGCTCAAGTACATCTTTCTTCTGGAGTACAAGTTGTAGAACTCGTCGTCCTTTAGACTGTCAATGAACAAAATACTTTCTCCGGTACTTTTCATTTCTGGTCCCAAATTTTTGTTCACATTCGGGAACTTATTGAAAGAGAACACGGGTTGTTTTATCGCATACCCTTCCAGTTGTGGGTTGAAGTTGAAATCCTTCACCTTTTTCTCACCCAACATTACTTTGGTGGCATAATTTACATACGGTTCCTTATATGCCTTGGCAATAAAGGGAACGGTACGTGATGCCCTTGGGTTGGCCTCAATGATGTAGACGATATCATCTTTTACCGCAAACTGTATGTTGATCAGCCCTACCGTGTTCAAGGCCAAAGCAATCTTCTTGGTGTGATCCTTGATCTGTTGCAACACAAATTCCCCCAAATTGAAGGGTGGCAAGGTGGCGTTGGAGTCTCCGGAGTGGATTCCGCAAGGTTCAATATGTTCCATGATCCCAATGATATACACATCCTCTCCATCACAGATGGCATCTGCCTCCGCTTCTATGGCACCGTCCAAGTAATGGTCCAACAAAAGTTTGTTGTTGGGTATGCTTCTCAAAAGGTCTACTACGTGGGCTTCCAATTCTTCTTTGTTGATCACAATCTTCATCCCTTGACCACCCAAAACATAAGATGGTCGTACCAACAATGGGAAATTAAGTTCATCGGCTAGATCCAAGGCCTCATCCGCTGTTTCGGCAACACCGAATCTTGGATAAGGTATCCCATTGTCCTTCAGCAAGGTGGAGAAACTTCCCCTATCCTCGGCCAAATCCAGGGATTGGAAGCTGGTTCCGATAATATTGATGCCATACTTATCCAGTTTTTCGGCCAATTTCAAGGCAGTCTGTCCACCCAATTGAACAATAACACCTTCTGGTTTTTCATGTAGGATGATGTCGTAAATATGTTCCCAGAACACAGGTTCAAAGTATAGTTTGTCCGCAGTGTCAAAATCTGTGGAAACGGTTTCGGGGTTACAGTTGATCATGATGGTCTCATACCCGCATTCGGCAGCGGCCAGTACCCCATGCACACAGCAGTAATCAAACTCGATTCCCTGCCCGATTCGGTTGGGTCCCGAACCCAGTACCACCACTTTTTTCTTATCGGTCACCTCACTGTCATTGGCCACATACCGATGTCCATCCGCGGTTTCAATTTCTTCCTCAAAGGTAGAATAATAATAAGGGGTCACCGCTTTAAACTCCGCCGCACAGGTATCCACCAGTTTATATACACGATTGATTCCCAAATCGGTACGCTTGCTGTGCACCTCACTTTCATAGCAATCCAACATGTGGGCAATCTGGCGGTCGGCAAACCCTTTTTGTTTGGCTTCCAAAAGCAGGGATTTAGGCAAACTTTCAATGGTGTATTTCGAAATTTCCAATTCCAAGAAATGCAGTTCTTCATATTGTTTCAAGAACCACATATCTATTTTGGTCACATCGTGTATCCTTTTCAAAGGTATCCCCAATTGAATGGCATCATAGATCACGAACACCCGATCCCAGCTTGGGACCCGCAATTTTTCCATGATGGTATCGTAATCCTTGTATCCTTTTCCATCAGCACCCAAGCCATTTCGCTTGATTTCAAGGGATTGCGTGGCCTTATGCAACGCTTCTTGGAACGAACGGCCAATACCCATGACCTCTCCCACGGATTTCATCTGAAGTCCCAACGTCCTGTCAGACCCTTCAAACTTATCGAAGTTCCAACGTGGGATTTTCACGATTACGTAATCCAAAGTTGGTTCAAACAAAGCTGAAGTAGACTTGGTAATCTGGTTGTCCAACTCATCCAAGGTGTACCCGATGGCCAATTTGGCAGCAATCTTCGCAATGGGATATCCAGTGGCTTTTGATGCCAAGGCCGAAGAACGGGAAACCCTTGGGTTGATCTCGATGGCGATGATGTCCTCTTTTTCATCCGGACTTACCGCAAACTGTACGTTACAGCCCCCGGCAAAATCCCCAATGCTGCGCATCATGTGGATAGCCATGTCCCGCATCCGTTGGAACGTCCTATCCGAAAGGGTCATTGCAGGTGCCACGGTTATGGAATCACCTGTGTGGATGCCCATGGGGTCCATATTTTCAATGGTACAGATGATCACCACGTTATCATTTTTATCACGCAACAACTCCAACTCGTATTCTTTCCATCCCATCAAGGCCTTATC
>JAGQZL010000160.1 GCA_020434915.1 Allomuricauda sp.
ACTTTTACGATAATTTTGAATTATCCCTTGATTTTAAGCAGGATGCTGATGGCAATAGTGGTGTTTTTATCCGTTCCACAGTGGATGGTACCATTGTAAGCGGATGGCAGGTAGAAATAGCCCCTCCCGGCAAACACACTGGGGGAATTTATGAATCCTATGGCCGCAATTGGTTGATTAAACCAGACCCCGAGAAAGAAAAAGTACTGAAGATGGGGGAGTGGAACACCTTAAAGATCAGGGTGAACGGCTCCAATGTCACCACTTGGCTAAATGGGGTTGAAATGGTGCGCCTGCAAGACGACATAATCGGTAAGGGAAAAGGGGCGATCGCCCTACAAATACACGACGGGGGAGGCATCAAGGTCCGCTGGAGAAACATTAAGTTGACACCTTTGGAAGTCCAATAAAACAAAAAGCCCGGGACCTGAACAGTTCCGGGCTTTGTATTTTGATAAACACTGATTTACTTTTTCAAAGGGGTCACCACAAAACTTCTAAATTTTATTGGACCATGGTCCCCCTGGATCATAAAAGGACCTGGCTCCCCTTCCTTGCTATCCAAAGCACCTCCGGTAATTCCGGGAATTGTAGCATCGTTGATCACGGTTTTTCCATTTAAGGTAACGGTGACCCTTCTTCCGATCAAAGTGATGTCATACGTCTGCCATTCGCCCGCTCCTTTGGCGGCATTTTCATTCGGTTCCAAAAAACCGTAGACTCCACCAATATAAATATCCATAGGGTCTTCATTCTTGCCACCATCCTCAATCTGCACTTCATAGCGACCTCTTAGGTAGATACCACTGTTACTGCCTTCCGGATATTGGAATTCCACATGCAGTTTAAAATCTTGAAACTTCTGATTGGAAATCAGATTGGAGCCGGATTCCGGACTGGTCAACACACCATCTTCAACAATCCATTGGTTCTTTTCACCATCCACATGCCATCCAGACACGTCCTTGCCGTTGAACAAATCAATGGGCTTGTCCCATTTTGGATTTTCGGTATAGGCCAATTTTGGTGCTTTTTCCCCAATCCAGTGTATCATGGTCCCATCGGTGTATATCATGGAACCCTTTAATTTTCCATCCACCAATTCCCCGTGAAAGATCATGTCACTTCCCTTGGGTTCCCATTGGTTGGGGATGCTAAAGGTAAATTTGTTCTCGCCATAGGTTTTTATTTCAGAAATAGGCCTGGCACTTCCAAAGGCAAAGACAAATCGGCCGATCAATGTAGCGTGGCCAGAATGTCGGATCTCCAACCAAGAGGGAGCCGTTTTGCCCATAAAGCCCATTTCCAAATCCCATCGGCCCTCCAACGGACTGATGCTTTGGGAATATACACTGAAAAGAGCACCTAGAAGAAAGGTTATTCCAAAAATGCGTAGCGATTTTAATTTGGATGTCATAGTTTGTTCGGTTTTTTAAAATTGACATCCAAGATAAGGATTAATCCTATTACTCACAGCCGCCAGTAAAGCCCGTTGCATTGAATTTGGTCTGCACGGCACCTTGAAGACTTCCATTGGTCAACTGGATGACCAAGTTGTTTTCACCACTACCATCACGCTTTGGGGTACAATACTCGAATAGGTAAAAACTATTGGCCTGCTCTGCCACCCGTTGTGATATCTGGTTGAACGTAATTTCCAATTCTTCTTTATTGGCTGCAAAAACACTGGCAGTTTTTCCGATATCTGCCAATACCTCTGTGTCAATCTCGGAGCCCAGACCAATGGTGAAATAAGAAATGTTCCTGTCTGCTTCCTCTACGGCCTTCAGGGCATCCGATTCCTTATAACGGGATGCCTGGTCGGTTCCATCCGTGAACAAAACAATGGAAGCTGCACCAATAACATCTGAGTTGGAGTTCAATAGGTCCTCTGCAATCTTTGTGGATTTAATCACAGCCCCATATAAATCTGTGGAGGGGTCATTACTGATATCTGCCGTGATCCCGTCAATGGCAGCAATAAGTTCTGATGTGGAAGAGGTCAAAGGATTCAGTTCATGCAAAACATCCTCTCCATCAAACCAATAAATGGCCATTTTAAACGAATCCGTGGCTGGGGATGGCATCACATTGTTCACAAAACTTGTGGAGGCCGCTTTCAACTCGTCCAAACTGCTTTCCAATACACTGTTGCTGAGGTCGAGGACCAACAAGGTATTATTGTTGAACACTTGAGAATTGGGAGAAATACGTGCCTGCGATTCCGAGGAGGAAATCAAATTAAAGCAATCATCATTCCTACCTTGCTCATAAATGGTGAACTGATCGGCCGTTAGGCCGGAGATGGGATTGCCCAATAAATCGGAAACCTTAAAAAGAATGGAAACTTTTCCGGGTAATGTTGTAAACTCATCCTGAATGGACAATAACAACTCATTTTCACCAAATCCCAGGCAATCATCAGGTTCTTCGCCAAGGCCCAGCTCCCGTTGGTTGATGTCAAAACTTACATCATCATCGGCATTACCGCAGGAAAACAAAACAAGTGCAAAAGAGAATAGAAAAGTATGTTTTAGGATGTTCTTCATTTTCAAAAAAGTTAAGGTTCTGCTTGCAGAACGCTCATTTTGATGGAAAAGTATACAGGGCCATAGGAATTGATTTAAAGAAAAGTTAAAAAGCCAGACCCTTTGTTAAAATGGTGATGTTCCGTACATTTTTTAATAATTTCAACCCAACAAACTAGACAGGAATAATACATACCAACCTATCTAACCAAAAAATCAAACAGAATCTGTACAATTTAATAGGTTGATATTATGACAATACTTTTGTTCGGAATCGCCAAGGATATTGTGGGAAGCCCCACGTTGTCGGTTCCCACATCGAGCATAACAGGAAAAAAAATACCGAACACCGTTGGGGAGTTGAAAACTTTTTTATCGAACACCTATCCGGAACTCAATAAATTATCCTCCATGGCCGTAGCGGTAAACCACAACTATGCAGAGGATCATGAAACCATCAATTCGTATGATGAAATTGCCTTGATCCCACCAGTAAGCGGAGGATAATAAGGGCAAAAATGGTATCTTAACGGTACCAAGACTGAAATAGGCTATATGTTGATCGACAATCACGGAAGACAAATCAATTATTTACGACTGGCAGTTACCGATCGTTGTAACCTCCGTTGCAATTATTGCATGCCATCCGAGGGTATTGATTTTGCCCAGAATGACCGACTTTTGACCATTGACGAATTGAAAACGGTCAGTGGAATTTTAGTCTCCCAAGGCATTGATAAAATCCGGATTACCGGAGGAGAGCCTTTTGTTCGCAAGGATTTGATGGTTCTTTTACGCCATTTGGCTTCCTTGGAGAAATTGAAGGACATTTCTGTGACCACCAATGCCACCTTGATCGGTCCACATATAGACGAATTGAAGGAACTGGGCATTACAGATATCAATGTGAGCTTGGATTCCATCAATCGGGAAACGTTTGAACGCATTACCCGTCGGAAACAGTTCGATGTTGTTCATGAAAACCTGATTCGGTTAATCACCGAAGGGTTCAATGTCCGTATCAATTTCATTGTTTTGGATGGCCAAAATGAACAGGACATCATCCCCTTGTTGGAAGTGATGAAACACCACAAGGTTTCCGTCCGTTTTTTGGAAGAAATGCCCTTTAATGGAGGTTCCAAAAAATTCAATGCCATCAAATGGAACTACAAGGCCATTTTGGACCACATAGCTGAAACCTATCCCAACTATACCAAACTGGAATCGCCCAAAACCTCCACCTCCATCAATTATAAGATTGAAGGGCATGTAGGTACCTTCGGTATCATTCCTTCGTTCAGTAGAACTTTTTGTGGTAGCTGTAACCGACTCCGTATCAATGCCACTGGTGATGTGATTACCTGCCTGTATGGAAAACCAAAGGCGAACCTTCGGGATTTGGTCCGTAATGCTCCCAACAGGGAGGGAGTAGAGGAAGTCATCTTAAATGCGATTGGAAACAGGGCCAAGACAGGTTTTGATGCCCAAAAAGAACACGTCGGGACTGTTTTTGACAACTCCATGACGTCCATTGGCGGTTAATCTAGGAAACAGTATGGAAAACAACACGCCCCAACTTTACGGATTGGTTCTTGCAGGAGGAAAAAGTACCCGAATGGGGGCCGATAAGGGACTGCTGAATTATCACGGAGTCCCTCAACAAGAATACTTGTATAATTTGTTGTCAAAAGTATGTGACCAAGTATTTTTGAGTATCCGAACCGACCAACAGTCGGAAATCCCCAAAGATTTTCAAGTAATTGTTGACCAAAACGAGTATCGAGGCCCTTTCAACGGCATGTTGAGTGCGTACAAAGCTTATCCTGAAGTAGCTTGGCTGGTAGTTGCCTGTGATTTGCCCTTGTTGGATTTGGATACCATTCAAAACTTGGTGAAATCCCGGAAAGCAAGCAAACTGGCTACTTCGTATGCCACCAAGGCATCTGGTTTGCCGGAACCCCTTATCACCATTTGGGAACCTAGCGGATTTGATAGTGCCATGCAACACTTAAAGAACACTGAGAGTTCCTGCCCGAGAAAATTCTTGATCAATTCTGAGATTTCGCTGGTACATCCGGAACGTGATGAAACTTTATACAATGCCAATTCCCTTGAGGAATTTGAATATGCCAAATCCAAAATAGAAATCTGCAATGAGCCCTAGATATTCCCGACAGACACAATTGAAGGGCTTTGGAGCGGAGGGTCAACAAAAATTGGCCAACAGCAAGGTCTTGGTGGTTGGTTTGGGGGGATTGGGACTTCCGGTCCTACAATACCTGAATGCCATGGGAGTGGGAACCTTGGGATTGATGGACCAAGATATCGTGGAATTGCACAATTTACAGCGCCAAACCCTATATGCCGAGCAAGACATTGGCAGACAGAAGTTGGAAGTGGCCCATGAAAAACTGGCTACACAAAACAGTACCACTATATTCAAATTATACGATTCCTTTTTGACCAAGGAAAATGCCATAGAGATTATATCCCAATATGATTTGGTTGTGGATGCCACAGATAATTTTCCTACTCGTTATCTTATCAACGATGCTTGTGTGCAATTGGAAAAACCCTTTGTGTATGGAGCCCTTCATGGTTTTGAAGGCCATGTAAGTGTGTTCAATTATCAAAATGGACCTACGTATAGATGCCTTTACCCAAACATGCCCAGTTCCGAGGAAATTCCCAACTGTGATGAAAATGGTGTGCTTGGCGTTATTCCTGGTATCATTGGCACGTTTCAGGCGTTGGAGGCGGTAAAAGTGTTGACAGGCATAGGGGAGGTGTTGTCAGGCAAGTTATTATTGTTCGATGGTCTTGGACAACGTTCCACTCAAATCAATTTCAAGCTCAATCCAAAAAATTTGATGATCAATAAGCTCCAGAACAGTTATGATTTCCAAGATTGTGGATTGGCACCTACCATAACCGCTGAAGCATTTCAATCTCTTATGGAATCCAAACAGGATTTCCTGTTATTGGACGTAAGAACAAGAGAGGAATTTGAACGTCAACATTTGCCCATTGCCGTGAATGTACCCTTGAGGGAATTGGAGCATTACAACATAGACAAGGACGAAACAACCTACCTCATTTGTGAAACAGGGATGCGAAGCGAAACTGCCGCTCGGATGCTTCAGGAAAAATATCCGAACAAGCAATTCGTGAATGTGTTGGGCGGTATGAAAAAAATGATGACTCTATGTCCCTAGCATCCACTGATTTTGTGTTATTGACCGTTGCTTTCTTTGTGATTGCCACCCTGTATTCGGCTGTGGGCTTTGGTGGTGGCTCCAGCTATTTGGCTATATTGACATTGGTGCTGACCAGTTTTTTTGCCATTCGCACCACAGCATTGCTTTGCAATTTAACAGTGGTTTCAGGTAGCTGCTATCTTTACTACCAAAAGGGACACTTGTCACTCAAAAAGTTTTTGCCCTTTGTCATCACCAGTATCCCTATGGCATTTTTAGGAGCTTCATTTCGACTTCAAGAGCATATTTTTTTCATTTTGCTGGCG
Organism: Allomuricauda sp.; assembly: GCA_020434915.1. Taxonomy (GTDB): domain Bacteria; phylum Bacteroidota; class Bacteroidia; order Flavobacteriales; family Flavobacteriaceae; genus Flagellimonas. The sequence goes on from JAGQZL010000160.1 coordinate 6,052, forward strand.
CTGGCCCTCATTGTTTCTGCTGTGGCATTGATTTACCAGACCACCATTAAAAGGTTCAATTTAAGTGTGAAGACCTACCCGCCCTTTGTATCCTATCTATTAGGCGCCGGTATTGGATTTTTGTCCGGATTGGTCGGTATTGGAGGTGGCATTTTTTTAGCTCCTGTCCTTAACCACATGAATTGGGAAAAACCCATTGTGATTGCATCCCTGTCCAGCTTTTTTATTTTGGTCAACTCCATTTCTGGTCTTGGCGGATTGGTGACCAGCAATTCCTTTGAAATTATCTGGCCGGAAATTCTGGGGCTTCTGTTCGCCGTCCTATTGGGAGGACAACTTGGTGTGCGGTTGAGCATTGGCAAACTATCCGCAAAACGAATCCGGCTGTTGACCGGGGTACTGGTCTTGTTTGTTGGGATTCGGGTACTTTTAAAAAACGGATTGGACATAACATTGTTTTCATGATTTCATTTGAAAAAGCAAAAGAACTTGTATTGGAACACATCCAAAGTTATGGTGATGAGACCGTTGCCTTGAATA
>JAGQZL010000161.1 GCA_020434915.1 Allomuricauda sp.
TAAATCCGATAAACGGTAAATTAAAACTATTGTTGTGTAATGATTTCTTTTTGTTGTAAAAAAACCGTTAATAATTGCTAAATATCCATCTCGGGAATTTCACCTTCCACGATCAGCTTTCCTTCGGTTGCTTTCACAATATCGTCCACTGAAACGCCCGGGGCCCTTTCCAACAGCTTAAAGCCATCTTTCGTAACTTCCAAAACCGCTAAGTTGGTAACAATTTTTTTGACACACCCCACCCCTGTAAGCGGCAGTGTACATTTCTTAAGCAACTTGGACTCTCCGGCCCTATTGGTATGCATCATGGCCACGATGATATTCTCTGCAGAGGCCACCAAGTCCATGGCGCCGCCCATGCCCTTTACCATTTTTCCGGGAATCTTCCAGTTGGCAATGTCCCCATTTTCGGCCACCTCCATGGCGCCAAGAATGGTAAGATCTACATGTTTGCCCCTGATCATTGCAAAGCTGGTTGCAGAGTCAAAAAAAGAGGCTCCGGGCAAGGTGGTGATGGTCTGTTTTCCTGCATTGATGATATCCGGGTCCTCCTCCCCTTCAAATGGGAACGGACCCATACCCAACACCCCATTCTCGCTTTGAAATTCCACACTGATATCGTTGCGCACAAAATTGGCCACCAAGGTGGGTATGCCAATGCCGAGGTTCACATAATATCCATCCTTAACCTCTTTGGCTATTCGTTTAGCTATTCCGTTTTTATCCAACATACTATTAATGTACTAATGTGTTTAATATAGCAATGAATCAATTTTTGTTCTTGAAATTCTTCTTGCTCGTACTTACAATTTTATACATAATCAACCCTAACTCGTTCACATTATCCTTTAAACTGGTTTCAAAAGGATAACTTTTTGCTTTCTCGCAAAGGGTCAACCAATACTTTACTTCTTCAAGCTCTTTTAAGGCAATTTTTACCTTATGTATAAAGTCAGCCATGCTTTCGGAATTCTGTGCCTCATGAATATTAGCGCCTATACTGGTTCCAGATTTAAGAAGCTGATTGGCCACAACAAATTTTCTCTCCTTTTCCAAAATCTCGCAAAAATCTATAATCCTCAAGGCAAAATCAATGGATTTTGTAAGAACTACATTTTCCTTTTTTACCATCAATTGGATTATTGATTCATTGATTCATTTTTACGAACGGTTCGCTGCTCAATTCGTTTCTCGTACTTATCCCCTTGAAAAATGCGTTGTACAAAAATGCCGGGAATATGGATTTCGTTCGGGTCCAAACTTCCGGCCGGGAGCAATTCCTCCACCTCAGCAACAGTTATGGTGGCCGCTCCGCACATGCAGGGGTTGAAATTCCTAGCGGTTCCTTTAAAAATGAGATTGCCAGCTTCATCCCCCTTCCAGGCCTTCACAAAAGAAAAGTCGGCCTTGAAAGCGGGTTCCAACACATACATTTTACCATCAAACTCGCGGGTTTCTTTTCCTTCAGCCACTTCGGTTCCGTATCCTGCCGGGGTGTAAAAAGCAGGAAAACCCGCTTGGGCGGCCCTGCATTTTTCGGCAAGGGTGCCTTGGGGTGTCAGTTCCACTTCCAGTTCACCACTGAGCATTTGCCGTTCAAACTCATCATTTTCGCCCACATAGGACGATATCATTTTCTTGATTTGGTGTTTTTGAAGCAACAACCCCAATCCAAAATCATCTACCCCTGCATTGTTGGAAATACAGGTAATGTCCTTAATGCCCAACCGGACCAATTCTGCAATGGCATTTTCTGGAATGCCACAAAGGCCAAAACCCCCCAACATGAAGGTCATTCCATCTTCAACCCCTTGCAAGGCCTGTTGTACATTGGCCACCGTTTTCTTGATCATGTATTTCTCATTTTTGATTGCCTGAAATTACGATTTAAATAAAAAAGCCCCAAGCAAATTCATAGATGCTTAGGGCAAATCCTTTTGGGTGGCTTAGGAACTAGAAATCAAGATCGTCCAAATCGTCGTCCGTATCCAAATCATCCTGGTTTTCTTCCTGTAGCTTGGTGCAATCCAATTCAATGGACATTTCCTCGGGTTCTTCGAAAGCCTCTTTGGAAACCCCCAATTCATCGTTGGCATAATTCTTTTTCATGTACAAGGCCCAAATAGGAAGTGCCATGGTGGCGCCCTGTCCGTAAGCTAGCCCTGAAAAATGGATAGACCTATCCTCGCCCCCTACCCAAACACCGGTTACCAAATTGGGAACCATACCCATGAACCAGCCATCGCTTTGGTTTTGGGTAGTTCCTGTCTTACCGGCAATTGGATTATTAAGCTCATATGGATAGCCCGTAACAACCTCCTTGTATACTGTTTGGTTCTTTGCAAAAGTGTGTTTCAATCTCCCACCTGACCCGAACTGGGTAACCCCTTCCATCAGGTTGACCATGGCAAAAGCCACATCTTTGCTCAGTACATCCTTGGTCTCTGGGGTGTACTCGTAGAGGACGGTACCGTTTTTGTCCTCAATACGCGTAACCATTACTGGTTTTACATACACGCCTTGGTTGGCATAGGTTCCAAACGCCCCTACCATTTCATACACACTTACATCAGGTGTTCCCAAAGCAATGGATGGCACCTCCGGAATATCTTTGGTAACGCCCATATTCTTTGCTATGGCAGCCACGGAGCCAGGACCTACTCTATCAATAAGTTGTGCTGTTACCGTATTTACGGAATTGGCCAAGGCACTTTTTAGGGTCATTTTTTCACCTGAATATTTTCCATCCGAGTTTTTGGGGCACCATGCATCAATGTTCCCATGTTTACCTGGCTCAATACAGTATTGGTTGTCCCAAAGGGAATAGCAAGGTGAGTATCTCAATTGATCAATGGCAGCTGCATATACAAAAGGTTTGAACAAAGATCCTGCTTGTCTGGATCCCTGTATTACATTGTCATATTGAAAGTGTTTGTAATCGATACCCCCAACCCACGCTTTCACGTGCCCTGTTTGAGGTTCCATGGACATCATGGCGGTTCTTAGGAAAGTTTTGTAATAACGTATGGAATCCAAAGGGGTCATAATGGTGTCCTTCTCATAGGAATCACTGTTCCAATCAAAGACCGTCATTTCAGTTTTCTCATGGAAAGTGGCTTCAATTTCCTTGTCGGACAACCCTTCCCTTTTGTAGTGTCGCCATCTTTCGGAACGTTTCATGGAACTCCTTAAAATAGTATCAATAGCTCCTTTGGAAATGTCCAAAAAGGGTGCCGTTGGATTCCTATCCGGTGTATTTTGGTGGAAGAACTCGGCCTGCAATCGTTGCATGTGCTCCTGTACAGCTTCTTCAGCATTTCGCTGCATACGGGAATCCACCGTGGTATATACCTTAAGGCCGTCCAAATAAATGTTGTATTTCTCGCCATCCGGTTTGGGATTTTCTTCTACCCATTTATTCAAGAAACGCTGCATGTACATCCTAAAATAGGTGGCAAGACCTTCCCTATGTGATTCCGGACTGAAGTTGATTTTCATCTCGGTCTTCTGAAGGGAATCCTTTTCCGCTTCAGTGATATAGCCATACTTGGCCATCTGCGCCAAAACGGTATTCCTCCGGTCCAAGACCAGTTGTCTTCTTCGCATTGGGTTATAGTAGGATGAATTTTTCAACATCCCCACCAAGACCGCTGATTCTTCCGTTCTTAGTTCATTGGGTTCTTTCCCGAAATAAATGCGGGCCGCCGAACGAATACCATCGGCATTGTAATTGAAATCATAGATATTCAAATACATGGCGATGATTTCTTCCTTGGTATAATTTCTTTCAAGTCGGGTAGCAATGACCCATTCCTTGATTTTTTGGGTATACTTTGTCCAGTTTTTTTTTTTAATCCCCACAAAAAGTTGTCTGGCCAACTGTTGGGAAATGGTACTGGCACCTCCTTTGCTTCCCAAAAAGACGAACGCTCTTAAAGTTCCCCTGGCATCTATCCCTGAGTGCTCATAAAAACGGGCATCTTCCGTGGCCACCAAGGCATCCACTAGATTCTTGGGAAGGTCTTCATAGGCAATTGGGGTACGGTTATCATCCAAATACAATTTACCCAATGTTTCGCCATCAGAAGAGATGAACTCCGTGGCCAAATTGGTTTCGGGATTTTCCAAGCGTTCAAAGGTTGGCATTTCCCCGAAAACACCCCATGAGGCCAATAAAAAAATGAGCGCAACGGACAGCACACCTGCCCCAAAAAGAATCCAAAACCACTTGATAAAAGGAAGAAAGTTTTGCTGTTGTTTTTTTTGCTTGGTCTTTGCCATTGTTATTTGGGTGCTTTTTCTATTTCCAATCCAACATCGGTTATTCCCTCCAATTCATGGAGGCCTTCTACCTCGCCATTTTTACGCATGGCGTGGGAAATGTTCACCTTATATACGCCAGTTTCCGGAAAAACGACGTTTTCCTTGTACCAAAGTTTGTTTTCCTTCACGCTGCCCACTCCTTTTCCAAGCCATTCACCCGTGGGTTCTGCCATTTTATATTCGAGGGTGTCCTTTAGGGTATTGCCATCTGGATATTCCAACTCTGCAATCAAAAATAAATTGCTGAAGGGGAAGGTTTCATCATTCCGTACATTGATGAACATGTTGTAGGTGGAGGTGGTGTCCAGTTCCGAAAACTCAAAACCAATAGAGGTTGCCATTTCCCACTTGCCATTTTGTATGGGTTCGTATTTGGAGTACACCAACAAGTCATTGCAGGAAGACAGCGCAAGGACGGCCAAAGTGAAAAACAACAACTTATTTCGCATTGGATGATGCTTTGGGTTTGGGTTTTCTTCGTTTTTTATTTCTACGCTTTTTGCTCTTAGGCCTGTCAAATCGGGTCAAACTATCTTGGCCCACCACATTTTCGAACGCCATTTTCTCCTCGCTCACGTTGTCCGCTGCATAGTCTTCCAAGCTGTCTATTTTTTGGTTCTTCTTGTTCAGCTCCAAAATTTCCAGCACTTGGTCTTTGGTCAATGCATGCCAATTGGCAGGCTCGTCCTTGTAGGAGAACCAAAGGGTTTCCTTGAAAATGTCCGCTTTTTGACAGAAGGCCAATCCTTTCTTGGTCAGCAGTTTACTGTCGGATGGCGGAAAATCCTTAAGGGCTTCCAAATACACGTCCAATTCGTAATTAAGGCAACATTTCAGCTTGCCACATTGGCCGGCCAATTTTTGTGGGTTGAGTGCCAATTGTTGGTACCTTGCCGATGCGGTGCTCACAGACCTGAAATCGGTCAACCAAGTGGAGCAGCAAAGCTCCCGACCACAGGAACCGATTCCTCCCAAACGTTGGGCTTCTTGTCGGTAACCGATTTGTCGCATTTCAATACGGATACCAAAGGCCCTGGCCATGTCCTTGATCAATTGCCTGAAATCCACCCGATCCTCGGCGGTATAGTAGAAAGTTGCCTTGGAACCATCCCCTTGGAATTCCACATCGCTCAGCTTCATTTCCAGTTTAAGGGCAATGGCTATCTCACGAGATCTTTTCTTGATTTCTTCTTCCCTGTCCCTACATTTTTGCCAAATGTCGATATCCCTTTGGGATGCTTTGCGGTATACTTTCGGAAGGGTCTTGTCTTCTGGAGATACTTTTTTCCGCTTCATTTGAACACGGACCAATTCCCCGGTAAGGGTCACCACCCCCACATCATGGCCCGCTTTGGACTGGGTGGCCACCACATCACCAATAGACAATGGGAGATTATCCGAATTCCTGAAAAACTCTTTTCTACTATTCTTGAAACGTACCTCAACGCAATCAAAAGGTTTTTGACCGTTGGGCAACGACATATTGGAAAGCCAGTCAAAGACTGTTAGCTTGTTACAACCATCAGTGCCGCAAGTACCATTGTTCTTGCACCCACGCGGTTGTCCATCCTTGCCGGTTGAACAACTGCTACACGCCATATATAATATCTTGATTTAAGGAACTGAAATCAAACTCCTTAAATAGGGTTCATAAATAATTCTTATGGTAAATATAGCACAATTTGTTGCAGTGGTGAAATGCTTCGCCCGTATTTAAAAAACAGAAAAGGCCTCTTCATTGAGGCCTTGTTGACTAAATTGTCACTTTTCACAGCTTAATTTTTCCCCCACCCTATAAATCCGAGCCGTGCACAGCTCTATAGATATGAGTTAGTGCCCTTAGGATGCGATGTTATTAAAAAGGTTGCGTCCATTTTGTCGTATGTAGAAAGAAATGGTATTTTAGCTCTCTAACAATTTGGAAAAATGAGCAACGAAAAAGAAGCAAAATTAAAGGCCCTTAAACTAACCTTGGACAAGTTGGACAAAACCTATGGAAAAGGGGCTGTCATGAAATTGGGCGATAGTGTAGTTGAAGATGTGGAGGTAATTTCTTCTGGTTCGTTGGGATTGGATATTGCCTTGGGTGTTGGGGGTTATCCAAGAGGTAGGGTCATTGAAATTTACGGCCCTGAATCTTCCGGTAAAACCACATTGACCCTTCATGCCATTGCAGAGGCCCAAAAAGCAGGAGGCATTACTGCATTCAGTGATGCGGAACATGCTTTTCATCGTTTCTATGCCAAAAAGTTAGGGGTGGATATT
>JAGQZL010000162.1 GCA_020434915.1 Allomuricauda sp.
CCTGCGGCCAGGGCGTTGCCGCCCCCGTTGGGCGCGTCGAAATAGTTGCCGTCGGTGAGTGCGGGCAGGGTATAGGAGTCACATGCGGTGACATCGGCCGGGGCGTCCACCGGCGGGGTGACGTTGATGGTCACGGTGAACTTTTTTTCATCGGTACATACTGGGGATATTCCACCAATTTCATCATAAATGTACAGGGTAATGGTACTTGTTATTTCATCGCCAGGATTGTATTTGTTGCCCCCTCCTGATGGACCTCCGGATAAATCATAATAGGCTTCATTTCCCGAAAGATCAGAGCCTGTTATTGGAGGTAAAAAGTATGAATCACAGGCTTCGACATCTGAGAGGGGGTTAATTTTTGGTGTTGTAAAAACGTAAATCGTTTGTTGGACATCCGTATAATTACCATAGATGTCAGTAATCCTATAGGTACGTGTAATGGTTTCTGGATTGGTAAGCCCATCAGAAGCATCTCCTATAAATGAAACGGTGTCCACAGCACAATTATCAGCTTCATCAGTTACAACTGTTGGGTTGGGAAGTGGAGGAATATCGCAAACTGTTTCTGTAAGGGGATTACTGGCTGTTGGAGGGGTGGTATCTACAAAAGCGACAGAGAAAACATCGAGGTGTTCAAAGTTTACACCATCGAAATAGGCATTTTTGGAGGCATCAATACTTGTTGCTGGAATGGATGTTATTATTCCGGTCAAAAAATCCCCATCACCATCCGTGTCAATTATCAATGACAATGCTCCACAGTTCCCATTGTCAAGAATGTCAGATCCAGAAAGGTCAATTCTGACACTGACTCCTAGAATTGGGTCAACACCTCCTGGAGAAACAGTTTTTTGGATTTTCCATTCCCTTTCGATTCTGGATACAAATTGAGGTGGAAGTTCGGTTGCTGTTTGATTGAGGTTTCGGTGATCATTTGCCCAAAGAAGGTAATTGTGTAAATATGAGAATAGTGAAGGTGCTCCCCACGTAGTGTTATCGATTTCTGTTCTGGACTGATTTAAATTATCTGTAGAAAAATCCGAATTGGTGGACATGGAAACAACGGCCTCCATATTTTCACTTTTGGAAATGCGTTGATGCAGGTTATAGCGAAGTTTTTTATCATCATAACTGGTAGAATTATCTCCACCATCAAAATCTTCATAACGATCTCTTCCCAATCCAGCGATATCATATCGATAGTTGGAATCTATTGTAGGATCCCAAATCACTGTTCCATCTGCAGCCAAGTAATGGTACCCAAGATTACCCACAGTGCTACCTAATTGTCCACCTGAATTGTTTAATGTAATGCCATATTTTATGGCCAAATAGCTTTCAATCCGTTTAATGTCATTGGAGTTGAGAGGTCCATCCGCCAAAAGAACTTCGGCAATGTTTCCTGTTAGATTTCGGTTTTGATTGGAGCTGTTAAAATGTTTGCCGAGCCTATTGAACAAATAAAGATCTTTTTCTGCCCCTATATCGTTCCTTATTATATTTATATCGGGAAGTCCATTTACCCAAGTGGTGAATAATTCATCGTCCAAAAAAGGATCAACATCCACTTTCCTGACCAAAGTACCGATTGTTGGTGCTCCCAATAAATCTATGCTACCGCTTTGAAAATAATTCCAAGTGCTCCATGTACGACCAATGGAAAACCTGTTTCCATTTGAAATCCCTATGGAAAGGTTGGTGGTTGAACTATGGTAAGTGTCGATATCCCCACCGAACAAAAGTCTTTGAGTTCCTGCTGAATTACCCATACCTCTACCTTTAAAGACAATAAAAATGGTAATCTCTGCCCTCGAATTGGATCTGAAATGGAGTGCTTGACCATTTCCACTTCCGTTAAATTCTACAGATGGATTATAGTTGAAACTGTTTCTGCGAAGTGTGGGTATACTCGGAATGGTACCAACCGGGTCCAAATAGGTAGGTGTGCCAAATGAATGTGCCAAACCTGCTGGGTATGCCAATGGATAGTTGGCCGGAGCAGGATGTTGCACTGCATCCTGTGCGGTGAAATCCACAAAATCATACCAAATATTCACTGGGGTTCCATCCGCTGGTGCATATGGTGTGAACAATTGTAATTGACCCGGGGTAGGTAGAGGAGGTGAGTTTACTGCTCTGTCCGCAGTGAACCATGTGTCCACTTGCTGGCCTAGGATTTGTCCACTGGACATCAATATCAGAATGATTAAAATGCTCTGGAGAAAATTGCGAGCAAAGGCAGAAAACCATTTATGGAACCCTCCTTTTTTTTCTGTTTTTCGGGTAAAGAAAAGATAAAGTAGAAGTATAGCCATATCAGTTAAGTTTTGACAGATTTCCTGTTGGGGTTTGGACAAGAAACAGATTTGGTATTATAAATTAAGTGACTATTTCTGGTTGTTCAGGGGGCCAATTAACCTATGGCTGTTTAGAATTGATGGATGGGGGAAATGGATCTATGAAAGCGGAATTGGATTGATATTCAGAACTTTATATTTGTAAGGATTTCCTTATTCTTTATGATTTGGATATTTCTTGGTTTGATGGCAATAAAAAGGGCCGTCGAGATTTTCTCGACGGCCCAACCATCCTTAGTTATTGAAGAACACGAGTTACACCAAACCTTACGTTCTAAAAATCAATCATTGAAAATGGGCAGGATGGTTATTTGATCAAATTAATTTCCACCCGTCTGTTTTGCTTTCTGCCAAGCTTGGTGGTATTGGAAGCTATGGGCTTTTCTTCACCAAAACCTATGGCTGTCAATCTGTTGCCTGAGATTCCTTCATTGATCAAGAAATCCCTGACGGAATTGGCCCTCGCCTCAGACAATTTTTGGTTACTTTCACTACTACCTACACTATCGGTATGTCCTTCCACTGTGAACTTCGCATTTGGATACTCGTTGAGTATTTGGATAATATCTACCATTACTGTAACAGACTCTGGTTTGATTGTTGCCTTGCCAGTATCAAACAAGATGGTTCTTGCGTAGTCGTTCAATTGTTTTTGGACTTCTTGTGTTACCTCAGGGCATCCTTTGTTACTTACTGGCCCGGCAATGTTGGGGCATTCGTCATCAATATCCACCAAGGTATCGCCATCAGAATCTGGGCAACCTTTGTTTTCGATTTTGCCCGGGTGGTTTGGACAGCGATCATTTTGATCAATGATGCCATCACCATCTGTGTCCGGACATCCGTTATGTTCCTGTAATCCTGGTGTTTCTGGACAGTCATCATCCTTGTCCAAAACCCCGTCGCCATCAGTATCTTTCCAAGGACACCCCTTATTTTCGGAAGGGCCGGCTTCGGTTGGACAGTTATCGTCTTTATCCAGAATGCCATCCCCGTCATTGTCTTCCCACGGACAGCCGTTGTTTTCAATGGGGCCAGGTGTTTCGGGACAACCATCCACATCGTCTTTTAAACCATCACCATCCTTATCGCGTAATTTGGTTTGGTAGATGGGAACTTTCATGCCAACATAGGCATCAATGGTCTTGGATTTGTCCAAAAGGGAGGTAAGTATGGAGCCTGAACCAACATAGAATGGTCCAGCCCTAAGTCCTGCGCCCCATCTAAAACCAATTTCCTTCATGATGCTAAAAGGAGAGTAGATGCTCAACCAGGCGGTTTCCAATCTTGGAGTAAGGGCAATTTGATTTTGTATATGGTTGGTATTGGGCTTGTTCTTGCCTCTAAGGGATATATTGGAATTAAAATTTAGATAGAACTTGGAGGCTACGTTCCAATCCACATTGGCATGCAAAGCGGTTGGCAGGGAAGACTTTGATGATTCGCGGGAAGGACCAGTTGTGTTAAAGTTGTTATCGAGGCCTTCTTCCAAATCTGCACCATCAAAATTGTCAATGCTTTGGGTTCTGTCCAAGTCATAGGTTTTTTCTTCACCATTTTTGTTCTTGATGCTTCCAATGTCTGTTATGGATGCACCAAACTTTAATTTGTACTTGTTTACCCCTTTATTGATGATGGTTTTCCCATTGGAGTCTACCAACTTGTAGTCTTCATGGTTGGGTCTCCACTCGTAGACAAAACCAATATCACTCCCGAGGCCGGCCGATTTCCCAAATTTGAAGAAGTCCCCCAAACCTTCATCCTCGCCACCTGAAACATCATTGCCATAGGTCAGGGTTCCGTCCGTTGTTACCTCCCTTGTGGTTCCATTGTAATCTACATTTACACTGGTACCTTTTAGGTAGGCATGATGGGTACCGGATAGGTATTTTAAGGTAATACCCCCTTTCAGGAAATGTTCTCCTCTATCTACCAATGTCCTTGCATAGGAAGCACCTATTTCTGTCCAAAGGTTAATGGTGCCTGAAAGATCACCTTCATTCACAAAGAAGTCTTCATCTTCATTAAACCCTCCTTCCTTATCAATGGTTGCACCGTTTATGTCATCTACATTTATGAACAAACGGGCCCGGGTATAAAGGGCTACCGCGCTTTTATCAGAAATCCCGATCATAGCTGAGGGACCCAAAAGGTCAATGTTCGCGGCCAAAAAATTATTTTCAGTTGAGTTGGTGTCTGCCTCATCAAAGGTTTTCTCGATGTTTTTGAACGCATCACTTAAGTTTACTCCCAAATAATTGTTGCCGAAGTAGGCACTGATGCCAATGAGATTGACATCTAATTTTAATCTCGAATCTGCAATGTTGGCGGGGTTGGAAATAATACCGTGTACCCCATTGAAATTGTCCGTGAGCAATCCTTCGTATGATTGTGCCTTAATGATGTGGGCACACAAAAAAAGGATTACGCAAAAAAATGTGTTTTTTGAAAACATGTCTTAATTCTTTTTGAGCCCGAAAGTGGGCTAGGGTTATTTTATAGCCTAATAATCGGGATCAAAGAGAGGGTAAATAATGCTATCCGGAAGGGCTAAATAAACGGAAGGGGCTTTTGAATTGATGAATGGCACGATTGAGTTTATGTGGATTTTACCCAGACTCCAATTTTTGATGTTTTGATCACTTATTTAATGGGAACAGGAAATTAGAAAGGTATTTCGAGGAAACCCGTAAAATTGAATTCTCGATTTGGACAAAAACAAAAAACCATTACAACCAAGGAATCATATTGATTCCTTGGTGTAACGGAAACCTCAACTAAACTAAACACTTTTATGACCAACAGTCTCAAAAAGTGCATTGCTATATGTGCATGCGTTAAAGATTGATCTTGCTTTTCAATTTGCTCCAACGCTTAATTGCACAACAAACATATATTCAAAAAATGAGATATACGGGCATCACTTAATGGATGGCCCATTTGAACCAATGGATAGCCGTTTTGGGTTGGTGGCTGAAAAATTGATGGTAGGTTTTATGGGAAGATGCAGAAATTACAAATCAAAAAAAACAGCCCTAAAAAGGGCTGTTCAATATTTTAATACACGCCGAAGTTTATTCGGTGGTGTCATCAATGGAAGCATCCGGGGCATTTTTCTTAACGGACGCAACGCCATTTTCCATGGCAGCTGTACTTGAGTACATTTCGCTGGCACCAATTACTTGACCGTTGGCAGCTTTAAGATTGAAATAGGGGCTACCGTCCTTTGCAGTTTTTCTCTCGAACTTACTGTCGTCCTGAGAGTTCTTTTTTACGGACTCGATGCCATTTTCGCAGGCAGATTTTGAATTATAAGCTTCACTGCTCAAAATAACCTGGCCGTTTCCAGCTTTCAAATTAAACCTGAACTTACCAGATTTATCTGTTTTGATTTCAAATTTTCCCATGTTTGAATTGTTTTGAGTACTAAAGCTAGATATTTTCTTAAAAAATGACCAATAATTCAACCAAAAATTGCCAATAAAATAAAATTTTATAAGTCCTGGGTTGAATTATGGGTCATCTCATACATCAAATCCGTATCTGTCCATTGCCAAAAACGTAATATTTGTTGGTGACCAATTGCTCGAGACCCAATGGGCCGCGATGGTGCAATTTATCCGTACTGATTGCCAGCTCTGCGCCAACCCCCATTTGTCCGCCATCCGTAAAACGCGTGGAGGCATTTTGGTATACTGCAGCACAGTCCACGTGTTCCATAAAAGTCTGGGCTACGCTATTGTTTTTAGTCATTATGGATGCAGAGTGTCCCCCTGAATGTTTGTTTATCATTTGAACAGCTTCATCCAAATTGTCCACGGCCCCAATCACGCATTTCATGGCCAAAAATTCCTCTTCCCAAATGCCAATATCAGCAATTACCTTCTCATTTTTCAGAATTGACTTTACGTCGTGATCCACCAGTATGGACACGCTTTTCTCGGTAAGGACTTTTTGAAGTTCTACCAGTTTGTCCCGATAACCATCAATTCTTTTATCGATCAATACCTTGTCCAAAGCATTGCATGCCGAAATTTTATGGGTCTTGGCATTGATGATTACCTCCAAGCTTTTTTGCCAATCGGCCTCTTTGTGGACATACAAAAAATTGTTGCCACGTCCGCTCACCAAAACGGCACATTTGGCATGCTCCTTCACAAAATTGATGAGTCTTTCACCACCTCGAGGCACAATCAAATCCAAGGGTTGAT
>JAGQZL010000163.1 GCA_020434915.1 Allomuricauda sp.
CATCGGTATAGTACCTAGATCCCAATAATCCTTTTTCCTCTCCGGTTACATGAAGAAACACCACGGAACGTTTGGGGCCATTGCCGGCATCGGCCGCTTTTTTAAAGGCCTGTGCTATTTCCAGAAGGGCCACGGTGCCGGAACCGTCATCATCGGCCCCGTTGTTTATTTTTCCATCTGCAGTAACCCCAATATGATCTAAATGGGAGGAGATAATAACGTACTCGTCCGGTTTTTCAGTTCCCTTTAAAAACGCCACCACATTTTCAGAACTTATTTTTTCATTGCCACTGGCCACCTGCAAGTTTAGGTTTACAGGAACAACACTGGCTTTTTCGCTCTCCTCAACGTCACTTTTTATGGCCTTGGCCGATTTTTCATCTAGAATGACCAAAATATTATCTTGGTTATTTGCCGCAAGCTCCATGCGTCCACTTCCGTTACTTCTCATATATGAAAAATAGCCTTTGTACCTAGGAAAATTTTGGGTATCATAATAGAGCACTCCTTTAGCCCCTTTTTCCATGGCCAGCTCAGCTTTTTTTCCCATACCTTCGGAAAGATTGCCCCAGGCCGATTTATCTTATCACTGGTTCCTGAAATCACATAGGTACCATCGGCGTTCTTTGGTTCGCCAGCTTTGATAAGTACCAACTTCCCTTCAACATCAATGCCATTATAATCCGAGTAATCTCCTTCCTCGATTCCAAAACCAACATAGGTTACCTCGCTAAAATTGCCTTTGGCAGAAGTGAAAGTCACCACATCTTCCCCCAAAGCATAGGTGGTATTGTTGATTTGGATGCTTCCTTCAGGGACTTTGGCAACCTCTAAAGGAACTTCCTGAAAATAGTCTCCATCTTCCTTTGCGGCAGGGATACTTTGCGACTCATAAAATGATTTAAGGTAGGCAATGGCCTTTTTCTGTCCAGGTTTTCCGGTTTCACGCCCTTCAAACTCATCGGAAGCATAGGTATATAAATGTTCCTTAAGGTCATCTTGAGTAATGGTTTCCGCATACGGAACAGGGTCTGACATCATTTTGGTCTGGGCTGTTTCCGATACGGTTTTTTGAGGGGTGTTGCAGGCCAACACAAGTCCCAAGGTCAACAGGGATAATTTTTTCATCTGTGGATTCATTTTTCAAATTTTCCAAAAATAGTCAAAAAGATGGTTAAAGAAATAGAACGCAATGTATTCACCTTTTCCATCCTTTGTGTAACTTGGCGCCTTGTTTTAAAGTGCCAGTGGAACCCTAAAAATTATGATATGGGCCAGAACAAAAGTGTAATTGTTGTAGGTGGTGGAATCGTTGGACTTTCAACGGCATATTTTTTACAGAAAGAAGGGCACCAGGTGACCGTTTTGGACAAGTCGGGGATTGATGCAGGGGCTTCTTTTGTAAATGCAGGTTATTTGACTCCCAGTCATATTATTTCCTTGGCCTCTCCCGGTATGATCACCAAGGGGTTGAAATATATGTTCAATTCTTCTAGTCCATTTTATATGAAACCAAGGTTGGATTTCGAATTCATGCAATGGGCCTGGTACTTTAAAAAATCATCCACCAAAGAAAAAGTGGCCAAGGCCATGCCGGTGATCAGGGATATCAATTTATTGAGTCGAGGGTTGTTTGAAGCTATCAAGGCTTCGGGCGACCTGGGAGATTTTAAGATTGGTGATAAAGGTTTGTTGATGGTCTACCAAACTGATGAGGCACGGGACCACGAAATGGAAGTGGTGCAGAAAGCAGGTGAATTGGGACTTGAGGGCAAGGAGCTTTCCATGCAAGAGTTAAAAACCATCGAGCCTAATGTGGAATTTAATGCCAAAGGAGCCATTCTCTGGGAATGTGATCGACACACCACCCCACCATTGATTATGCAACGGATGTTGGAATATTTGGTGAAAAGTGGTGTATCCGTCCATAAGAATGAAGCTGTTTTGGACATGTCCCTCTCTGCTGGAAAAATAACCGAGGTGAAAACGGATAAAGGAATCTATCAGGCTGATGAGATTGTACTGGCTGCTGGTTCATGGACTTCACATTTGGCGAAAAAGTTGAATTTAAAACTGCCGCTTCAAGCAGGTAAGGGCTACCGAATCAATACCGAGGCCAATACAGGAATTACCATGCCGGCCATTTTAATGGAGAAAAAAATTGCGGTAACCCCCATGGAAGGGTTTACCCGTTTTGCAGGTACCATGGAGTTTTCCGGAATAAACCACAAAATAAGAAAGGAGAGGGTAGAGGCCATTGCCAAGGGAGTGGAGTACTACTACAAGGGACTTCATGTTTCTGAGACCGATAAAAATAATGCCCGGTGTGGGTTGCGCCCCGTTTCCCCGGATGGACTACCTTATATAGGACGACCAAAAGCTGTTGAAAACCTTGTAGTTGCCACGGGTCATGCCATGATGGGTTGGAGTTTGGGTCCAGCAACCGGTAAAATGGTCACAGAATTGATATCAGGGAATAAATTGTCCATGGACATTGCCCCGTTTAATCCCGAGCGCAAGTTTTAAGCGTTAAAATTCCATCCAAAAGAAATTGGGCATAGTGTGTGCTATAAATTTTTTAGTTGCCTTATTAAGAACTAATTTTACAGTATGAAAAAACACTACTCCACACTTCTCTTTGTCTCATTTTTTCAGGTCTTTGGACTTTGGTCCCAGGAGGTCCAGATTTTCAAGGTGGAAGATTTTGACCTCAGGGGAAAGGTAAAATCGTGTTTGGTCATTACTGATTATGGTCGTGAGCTCTTCGAGTTCAATGAGGACGGAATTCTTACCAAGACCGTTACACAGTACAACGATCAGGACCAAGACATTACGGATTACAAGTACGAAAATGGGGAGTTGGTGGAGAAGCGCATGGAAAGCTATAAAAACAACGTGCTGGACGAGTCTACCTCCATGGCTAATTTTTATACCATCGATACCGTCCCTACACGAAAGGTTGTGGAGAAGATCATTTCCTACGACAAGCAATTTTTGGAAAGGGAAGAATACCAATATGACGAGTCTGGGAAGTTGGTGCGCATTATTTCTTCGAATGTGGATGGAGTGGACGAGACGACTTTTGAATACACACCGTACAAGAATGAACTTACCATAAGTACGTTCACTAATGGTATCTTGGAAAAGGCAGTGAGGACTTCGGAAAAGAAGACAACCAAGGGAACCCAAAAGGTTGTGTTGACCAAAGAATATGTGGATGGAGAACCCAATACTGCCGTGGAGGAAGTTTTTCATCCTGATGGCAATCTGTTCACACGTGAGGAATTCCTATATGATCTTGGAGAGAAGGAATTTGTATCCCAAAAGAAATTGTTCCACCATTACAAAGATGGAGTTCTGGATAAAGTGACCACCAAGACCTTGAATACGGAATCTGTAGATGAATTCATTTTTCAGTTTGATAGCCATACCCCCAAAAACTGGGTGAAACAGATTGTAACTCCCGACAACACTTATACAACCAGGGTCATCAAGTATTACCCTGAAGATTCAAAAGAGGAAACAAACCGATAAGACATCAATCCATCAAATCATGAAGAATGTCAGGCTTTACCTCATGGCCACCTTCAAATGTGATGATCTCTGCCTTCCCTTGAAACAAAGTTTCAATTTTCTGATGTTCGTTTTGTAATCGTTCCGGGGTCAGGAACTCATCGGAATCGCCATACACCAACTTGACTTTTGTTGTGCTGTAATCAATAAATTCAAATTCCTCCTTGGTAAGTTCGTTGGGGATTCCACCGGCGAAAAGAACAACTAAACCACAATTTGGCCTTTTATGGGCCAACCAGCGAGTGGCCACCGAAACTCCTTGTGAAAATCCGAATAAAATCAAGTTTAGGTTTTTGGGAAGGTCTTCCGCTTTCAGGACCGCATCAATGTAATTGAGGACGTTGTTGATTTCTGTTCCCGTATTTTCCTTGGTCAACCAACTGGCACCTACATATTTATACTCATTTTTTAAATAGTATTTGGAAGGGGCTTGAGGCACGATCAGGTAGTTCTCTTCCGGGTCAAGTTGGTCAAAGTACTTTACAAAGTAACGACTCAAATAGCCAATCCCATGGAACACCAGCCATACATTCTTGGTTTTTGACGTAATGTTGTTTTGCGTTAGATACGTATTCTCAGTAGTATAGGTGACAGATTTCTCGTTGTGGGGCATAATCGGGAAGGCTTAATTCGGTTTTGCCAAAGCTTTGTGTAATTTTACAAAAAATACAAGGATGAACGAGCACAAAGAAAAGATTCTGTCCATTTGCAATGAAATTACCAAAGGAACCTTGATGGAGACTTTGGATATTACCTATATTGATGTTGGGGAGAATTTTTTGTTGGCCCAAATGCCTGTGACCCCCAAAGTGCACCAACCGGATGGGGTACTCCATGGCGGTGCTTCGGTGGCCTTGGCCGAAAGTGTGGGAAGTGCCGCTTCCTATATCTTTTTGGATGGGAAAGAGTTCTTTGTCAGGGGCATTGAAATTGCCGCCAATCATGTAAAATCTATCAAGGAAGGCTTTGTGTATGCAAGGGCATCCCTGCTACACAAAGGCCGGACCACCCAGCTTTGGGAGATAAAAATCACTGATGGGGAAGGAAATCTCATTTCCAACTGTAAACTGACCACCATTGCATTACCCAGAAAATAAGGAGTTGTCCCAAATGTTTGACAGAATTGAAACTTCCCTGAAAAGTGGGTTGCCCTTTTCGGTATATCGAAAACCGAAAGAATCAACATTGACGGGTGTTTTTCAAAAGGATGACAACTTACATCATACCACGGATTTCAAGGAAAAAGGATTTGTATTTGCTCCATTTTCATCAGAGAACGGTGCGGTGCTGATACAACCTGATGAACTACTCAAAGTTGATTTTCCCGCTTCTGGCCGTATTGGAACAAGTACTGTTTCGGTTTCAGAATCAGGAAAAGAAGACCACTTGGATTTGGTTGAAAAGGGAATCCAGGAAATTAAACAAGGAAATCTAAAAAAAGTGGTGCTTTCCAGGAAAATTGAAGTGGAAGCCACCAAATCTCCCCTTGAGGTCTTTGATGATCTGTTGAATAGTTACCCTAATGCTTTTTGCTATCTGTTCCATCATCCAAAAGTGGGTACATGGTGCGGGGCCACCCCGGAAACTTTGGTCAAGATTAAGAATGGTACTTTGCAGACCATGTCGTTGGCAGCAACATTGCCTTTTGTGGAAGACGAGGAGCCTAACTGGGGAAACAAGGAGGTTGAGGAACAAAAAATGGTTTCCGATTACATTCAGGATAAACTGGGGACCTTGGTGGAAAATTTGGAAATAGGGGAGGCCAAATCCGTAAGGGCGGGCAATCTTTGGCATCTTCGGTCCAAGGTCAAGGGAAACATACTATCGAGTGTTGGTTTGGCAAAAATCATCGATGCCCTACATCCAACCCCGGCGGTCTGTGGCATTCCAACCAAGGATGCCAAAGAGTTTATCTTGCAGAACGAGAATTATCAGCGAACCTTTTACACCGGTTTTTTAGGGGAGGTGAACCTTCAAAATGATGGGGAAACCACCTTGTTCGTAAACCTTCGCTGTATGGAACTCAAATCTGGGAGTGCCTCTATTTTTGTAGGCGGCGGTATTACGGAAGCCTCGGTCCCTGAAAGCGAGTGGCTTGAGACCCAGAACAAAAGCAGGACCATGCTCAATATCCTATAATTAGTTGCTTTTGGTTGTAGGGGATTATCATTTTCAGATGTATTTTTGTAATCCATGATGTACTCAGATATTCCAGCTGCGCAGACCTTGGTACTCTCTTTCAAATCCAAGGGAATCAAACATATTGTCATTTCGCCGGGTTCCAGAAATGCCCCTTTGACCATCAGTTTTACAAAAAATCCTTTTTTTAGGTGTTACAGCATTGTTGATGAGCGCTGTGCCGCATTCTTTGCATTGGGTATGGCCCAACAGTTGCAGGAACCAGTGGCGGTTGTCTGTACTTCGGGAAGTGCCTTGTTAAACTATTATCCGGCAGTTGCCGAAGCTTTTTATAGTGATTTGCCCCTTGTGGTGGTCTCTGCGGATAGACCAAGCTACCGAATCGATATTGGGGATGGGCAGACCATCCGGCAGGAAAATGTTTTGGAGAAACACATTGGTTATTCGGCCAATTTGAAACAGGATATTTCGCATGCAGCCCATTTGGTTGCAAAGTATGGTAAAGACCTATTGACGGAAAGCCAAGAAGAAGTACAAGCATACAATGAAAAGGAATTGGCCAAAGCATTGCAGGTGGCTTTGGAAGAAAAATCTCCCATACATATCAACATTCCTTTTGAAGAACCATTGTACGGGAAGACAGAAACCCCATCGGTGGAAATCGGGGATTATGAGCATAATCCCATTCAATCTCTAGGTGACGTGGATTTGGAAGATTTGAAGTCTGTTTGGAAAGATAGTCCCAGAAAAATGATTTTGGTTGGGGTGAACCCACCTAATTCTCTGGATGAAGAAGTTATGGCGTTTTTGACAGCGGATGGCAATACCTTGGTCTTTACCGA
>JAGQZL010000164.1 GCA_020434915.1 Allomuricauda sp.
ACAATGGTGTGTACGGAAAGTACCAAAGGTGTTGCCAAACCTGCCAATACCAAGGAAACTTCCTCAAAACGCTGCCAGTCTTTGGCACGTCCTGTCCAACCAAAGCTCAACAGGCTGTATATTTTCTTTTGGAAAGGCTTCACGGCCCTATCACGGATCATGGCGAAGTCAGGCAACAAACCTGTCCACCAGAACACCAATGACACAGAAAGGTACGTTGAAATCGCAAACACGTCCCAAAGCAAGGGTGAGTTAAAGTTCACCCAAAGGGAACCGAATTGGTTCGGGATGGGAAGTACCCAGTAACCCAACCATGGACGACCCATGTGGATGATCGGGAACAAACCTGCCTGAACAACCGAGAAGATGGTCATCGCTTCTGCGGAACGGTTGATCGCCATTCTCCATTTCTGTCTGAACAGCAAGAGTACGGCCGAAATTAGGGTTCCTGCGTGACCAATACCCACCCACCATACAAAGTTGGTGATGTCCCAGGCCCAGTTTACGGTTCGGTTAAGACCCCAAACCCCAATACCCGTGGAAACGGTATAAATGATACATCCTAGACCCCAAAGGAATGCCACAAGCGCTATGGTAAATACTATCCACCATTGTTTATTGGCTTTTCCCTCAACCGGACGGGCAATGTCCACAGATACATCGTGGTATCCTTTGTCTCCGATCACTAAGGGCTTTCGAATAGGTGCTTCGTAGTGCGACGCCATAATTTATCTTCTAGTTACTTCTTTTTATTTTGATTAAGCCTCGTTGGTGTTTCTCACCTTCACATGATAGAACACGTTGGGTTTGGTTCCCACATGCTCCAACAAGTGGTACATACGATCATCCTCTTTCAACTTGGCTATTTCACTCTCTTTATCGTTCACATCCCCAAAGACCATAGCTCCAGAGCTACATGCTGCGGAACAAGCGGTTTGGAACTCACCATCTTTGATGACCCTTCCATCCCTCTTGGCATCCAAGATGGTTTTTTGGGTCATTTGGATACACATGGAGCATTTCTCCATGACACCTCTTGATCGTACGTTCACATCTGGGTTAATCACCATTTTACCCAAATCGTTGTTCATATTGAAGTTGAACTCGTCATTGTTGTTATACAAGAACCAGTTAAACCTACGTACTTTGTACGGACAGTTGTTGGCACAATATCTGGTACCCACGCAACGGTTATAGGCCATATGGTTCTGACCCTGCCTACCATGTGAAGTAGCCGCTACGGGACATACAGTTTCACAAGGGGCGTGGTTACAATGCTGACACATTACTGGCTGGAAGGCAACTTGAGGATTGGCTGATGGGTCTTCCATTTCCCTGAAACCACCCAAAGAACCTTTTTCTCCCCAAAGGCCATCCATGTTTTCCTTCTTCTCGTTGTCCTCCGCAAAGGTCTCTTCGGAAGAATAATACCTATCGATACGCAACCAGTGCATATCCCTGGAACGACGCATTTCCGCTTTTCCAACAACTGGCACGTTGTTTTCAGCGTGACAGGCAATCACACATGCCCCACAACCGGTACAGGCATTCAAATCAATGGAAAGATTGAAATGATGTCCGATGGACCGATCAAAGGATTCCCAAAGGTCGGCATCCGGGGATGTCACAGGGATTTCCTGATGGTTCAATGTAACCTGTGGCATGTGGTTCCATTCGTGATGGTCTTTTGTATTGAAGATTTCCAAGGTGGTTTCCTTGATGATATCTCCCCTACCCATCAATGTTTTATGTGATTGGATACATGCAAATTCATGCATCCCTGCAGCTTTCTCTACAGTTACGGATTGAACATCCGAGAAATTCTTATACAAAGTATAGGCGCTCACTCCGGTTGCCATTTCCTCTTGAATACCGGCTTTTTTACCGTATCCAAAAGCAAGACCCACGGTTCCTACGGCCTGTCCTGGCTGCACGATTACGGGAACATTTTCCAATACAGTACCATCAACGGTCAACTTTACATAACTACCGTTCACACCACCATCGGCCACAATTTCGTTCTCAAGGCCCCATTGTTCCGCATCCGCTTTGGACACGGTCACATAGTTGTCCCAAGACACCCTGGAAATAGGATCCGGAAACTCTTGCAACCATGGGTTGTTGGCCTGGCGACCATCACCCATACCTACTTTGGAGTACAACACCAATTCAGTTCCTGAACTCGTGGCGTTCACCAAAGAACGGATAGCAGAGGCAATTGGCACCACACTGGCAGCTTCTTCCCCAACCTCTTCGGCAACCACTTCCACAACTTCTTCAGCAGCAGGAGCCATGAAGACCCCATCCTGAAGCGCTTTGTTCCAAGAGGCACCTTGAAGTACATCCATACTCCAAGTTTCCTTGATATAATCGTAATACGTTTTCTCACTGCCCATCCAAGTCAACAAGGCTGTCTGAAACTGTCGTGTATCAAACAACTCCCTGATGGCAGGCTGCATCAAACTGTATTGTCCTTTTTTAAACTCTGCATCGCCCCAAGACTCCAAGTAATGGGAAGCCGCCGCCACAAATGTGGAAGCTTGGGCAGTTTCATCATTATTGAAGGCAAAGGTAACGGAGACATCTACCTTTTCAAGTCCAGATGCAAATTCTTCCGAGTTGGGAAGGGTATAAACGGGGTTTACACCGTCCATGATCAAAGCACCAACACGACCTGCATTCATATCTGCAACCAATTTGGTTACCTTGGCCGTATCCCCTTGACGTACATATTTTGGATTTTTTGAATCGAAAGCTTCACTGGCCAACAATTTGTTGATGGCCAAAACCACTGTTTGGGCGTTCACATCATTAAGACCTGTTACCACTACGGCTTTACTTCCCGCCTTTTTGATTTCGGCAGCCACCTGATCCACATATTCATCTACATCAGAGGTACCTCCACCAACATTGCTTCCGTTCAATTTGCCATACAATTTGGCCAAAGCAATTTTTTGCTTTGTTGGAGTCATTGGAATACGCTTGTCGGCATTGGCACCGGACAAGGACATATTGGATTCCATTTGAATGTGACGGGACATTTTACCATTCTTGGGCACACGTCCCTTGGCATATCCACTGTCATAGCCTCCACCTTGCCAATCTCCCAAGAAATCAGCACCGAAGGACACAATCAAATCTGCTTTTTCAAAATCGTAATCGGCTAACGCTCTTTCACCGTAGGCCATATTATAA
This sequence comes from Allomuricauda sp., assembly GCA_020434915.1. Taxonomy (GTDB): domain Bacteria; phylum Bacteroidota; class Bacteroidia; order Flavobacteriales; family Flavobacteriaceae; genus Flagellimonas. The sequence goes on from JAGQZL010000164.1 coordinate 3,196, forward strand.
GCATTCAGGGCAGCATCTTCAGAAATGGCATCGTAGACCACATGGTTCACATTTTCGCCATAAGCCGCCTTGAATTCGGCAATCAATTTATTGGTAGAAGGACTTGCATACGTCTGGGTCAACAAAACCACTTGTCTGTTGGAACCTTTCAAGGCATTCAACTTGGCCTTTACGGTAGCATCCACCAACTTCCATTCCACAGGCTCACCATTGGACATGGGCCCCTGAACTCTTTTGCTATCATATAAGGTAAGAACAGAAGCCTGCACTCTTGCATTGGCACTGCCGTTCACCTTGGCATCCGCATTGTTTTCTATTTTGATGGGCCTACCCTCCCTGGTTTTCACCAAGATACTGGCAAAATCGAAACCATCCGCAATAGTAGTGGCATAGTAATTGGCCACACCGGGAACGATATTGTCCGGCTGCACCACATAAGGAATGGATTTATGCACCGGGCCTTCACAGGCAGCCACGGTAGCGGCAGCCGTACTGAATCCAACATATTTCAAGAAGTCCCTTCTGGTAGTATTCGTGGCCGACAGGTTTTCCTTGTCTCCCAAGAACTCATCCACGGGAATCTGTTCTGTAAACTCGTTGTGTTTTAGCGCCTCAACAATGGAATCGTTCGGATTCAACTCCGCTTCACTTTTCCAATATTTTTTGTTTGATGCCATACGATATATCTGAGATTATCTTCTTTTAATTCTTAATAGTGACACTTACCACATTCCAAACCACCCATCATGGCTGCGGTCAATTCCTCTACACCATACTTTTTGGAAAGTTCCTCATGAATGGCTTCATAGTATTCATTACCTTCCATTTTCACATTGGTCTCACGGTGACAGTTGATACACCAACCCATGGTAAGTGGGGAGTATTGTTCCACAATCTCCATTTCCTCTACCGGACCATGGCAGGTCTGGCATTCCACACCGGCCACGGAAACGTGCTGGGAGTGGTTGAAATAGGCGAAATCAGGCAAATTGTGAACCCTTACCCATTCCACAGGCTGTGTCTCGCCCGTATATTTTTGATTTTCCTCGTCCCATCCAACAGCCTTGTACAGCTTTTTGATCTCACCAGTGTAGAATTCATTGGTATGCCCTGCAGCCAAATCCTCGGCAGATGGTCCCTCTGGGTTACCTGCATATTCGTAAATGGATTTGTGACAGTTCATACACACGTTAAGCGAAGGAATCCCAGAAGTTTTGGAAACCCTTGCGGACGAGTGGCAATATTTACATTCAATCTTGTTATCCCCAGCATGCACTTTGTGCGAGAAGTGGATGGGTTGCACAGGTGCATACCCTTGGTCGACCCCTACCTGCATCATCCACCCGTAGGCGAAGTAAGCACTGGCCAACAATAGGAATATAGCGCTCACCAACACCAAGAATTGGTTTTGGACAAATGCCTTCCAAATAGGCAAACGCTTTTGTTTTTCTTCATCAAGTGCAATTCCATTGGCTTCCGCAATCCTTCTCAATGTTTTGTTGACCAAGATCAACATCAACACCAAAAGGGCAAAAATCAATGACAAGGCACCCAAAATCATCTCGTTCGAGATACCTACACCAGAGTCAGCGCCGGCAGCGCCAGCATCCGTAGTGGCAGCCGCAGCGGCAGGAGCCGGAGGTGGCGCAGCAGTGTAGGCCAGGATATCATCAATGTCTTGATTGGACAACGTTGGGAAAGGCGTCATGGCCGCCTGATTGTACTCGTTGTAAATTTTATTCGCATAGGCATCTCCAGAAGCAATGACACCCGGACTGTTCTTGACCCATGCATAGAGCCATTCTTTGTCCAAGCCTTCGTCCTCGGAAAGCCTTGACTCCACATTGGCCAAAGCGGGACCGGTCATTTTGCGATCAAGCGAGTGACATGCGGCGCAGTTCTGGTTAAAAAGTTGCTTTCCTTTCACAGGATCCCCGCCATTAGCATCGGCAGTGGCTTCTGTGGTTGTGTCAGCTGTAGTTTCAGCTTCTTCCTGTGCATAAAATGATGTGGAGAAAAGTAGGAGAGATAAACCTAAAACTTTAGAAAATAGATGGCGGTATAAAACCTTTTTCATATTAACGAAATTTCTATCGAAATCCTTGGCATGATTCTTTCTATTGAATTTGAGAACAATAGCTTTTTGTCCTACCAAGAGTGGTCACAAAAGTAAGACATACAGTCATTTTTTAAAATGTTAAGGTATTTATAACATCTAATTTATACAGATTCTAAATAACATGGCTTCCCGCCGTTTCAAACATAATGAACTACATTTGCCAAAAGTAATCGTCAAAAAATACCGGAACACCATGAAAACTCCCGTATTTACTGCCCTCATTCTCGGTCTTGCATTTCAAGTTTCCGCACAGGAAGGCAATATATCCATTCAACAAGATTCCAAAATAGACGAATTGATAAAGCTCTATGCCGAGGCCAATTCCAATACCGGTTATTATCAAATCCAGGTGGGTTTTGGTGACTACCAAAAAGCACAAAATCTTAAAACACAGGTTGAAGTTGATTTTCCTGACTGGTACTCCAAAATCGAGTTTGAATCACCTACGTACCGAGTAAGGTTGGGAAGGTTCAAGACCAAATTGGAAGCAGAAAGAAAATATTTGGAGGTCCGCAAAAAATATCCGGACGCCATGCTCCTAAAACCCGAAAAAGACTCCAAACCATAAAAAAATCCCGCGATTGCGGGATTTTTTATTTTGTATATGTAGTGCGGTTTTACAGTTTTTTCTTCACTGCTACCTGCTGGAAGGCCTCAATAATATCCCCTTCCCTTACATCATTGTAATTTTTCACCTGCAACCCACAGTCATAACCTTTGGAAACTTCCTTCACATCGTCCTTAAAGCGCTTAAGGGAAGCCAATTCACCGGTATATACCACTACTCCATCACGGATCAATCGTATTTGTGAGTTTCGGAAAATCTTGCCACTGGTCACCATACAACCTGCAATGGTACCAATTTTTGAAATCTTGAAGGTTTCCCTAATCTCAGCATTACCCGTGACCTCTTCCTTGATTTCAGGGGAAAGCATTCCTTCCATGGCATCTTTCAAGTCGTTGATGGCATCGTAGATAATGGAATAGGTTCTAATATCAATTTCTTCCTTGTCCGCCAACATTCTGGCATTGCCCATTGGCCTCACATTAAATCCGATGATAACTGCATCAGAGGCACTTGCCAACAATACATCGGATTCTGTAATGGCCCCAACACCTTTATGGATGATGTTCACCTGAATCTCATCTGTTGATAGTTTTTGGAATGAATCCGTAAGTGCTTCCACAGAACCATCAACATCCCCTTTAAGGATAAT
>JAGQZL010000165.1 GCA_020434915.1 Allomuricauda sp.
TACTTATTTTCCATTTTGATGATGTAAATAAGTTTGGCGTTGTTGCCAAGTTCACGGGTAAGGGCCACCTTCAAAAGCTTCACATAATGCTCTTCCAACCACTCATAAAAAAACTTGCTGGGTACCTGAATGCTCAAGGCCTTATCGGTCAACTTAATGGGCTTGATAGGCTCGAACCACGTCTTGAATGCCTGCGGTTGGATATTATCCTGGATAAATGCCAAACAGTTGTTCCATACGGAATTAGCAGTAACACTCATAGAAGTTTTTCCTTGTTTTAATGGTTACTTTAGTACTTAAGATTAAACATCTAAAGGATGACAAGATGCTTATTGGATGCGACAAATATGTGAACAAATCTTTTAAAAAAAAAATCATTTTGTCATTGAAAGTTCTGTTTTTTTTTCGCATGTTACCCTCTCATTAAGCAAGCCTCTAAATATATAATTTTTCAGTTAAAAATGGGTCTAAATTCATATTCTTTTCGGGTTCGGTATGCAGAAACCGACCAAATGGGGGTTGTTTATCATGGTAATTACGCACAATACCTGGAATTGGGTAGGGTAGAGTGGTTAAGGTCCCTTGGGATCACTTATAAAAGTATGGAGGACAGCGGAGTGATGCTACCTGTAATTTCCTTACACATAGATTACAAAAAATCTGCGTTGTACGATGATCTTCTGACAGTCGAAACCCGATTGAAATCAAAACCGTTGGTAAAGATCGAGTTTGATTATAAAGTATTCAACGAGGCAGGAGAGTTATTGGCAACCGCACATACGGTTTTGGCCTTTATGGATAAAAAGAAAGGAAGGCCCATCAAGTGTCCTGATTATATTTTGGATAAATTGGATTGAGGGATACTTGAACTATAGGATTATTGGATTTTTGGACAACTGGATTGTTGTTGGATCAATGGAATTTACTGTTTAACCATTGTCATCCTGAATGAGCATGGCGAATGAAGAATCTCACATACTACGGATTTGTCCAGTTTCAATAAATGGGTATGCCTTTCATCCTTCACCCTTTACCTTGATGCTAACACCCTGCATTTCTTCAAAGAGACCAAATGTTTGATCCACTTCACTTAATCGGACGGAAATGATCAGTTCACAGTCCATTTCCATTTTTTGGGCAATGATGTCCAGGTTTTTTTGTTTGATGGTTCGCATCACTTTGTCCATTTCTGGGTACCCAAACCGTAATTGAAATTGAGTTTCGATGGTCTTTTCCACAATGATTGTATTTTCCAAGGCCATTTGGGCAGCTGTCCTATAAGCTTGTATCAATCCGCCGACTCCCAATTTAGTACCTCCAAAAATCCGGGTAACAGTAATGAGGACATTGGTCACATCAAAAGATTGAATCTGACCATAGATGGGCATTCCGGCAGAATTGTTTGGCTCCCCATCATCGTTGGCACGGTAGGAGGGGTTGTTGGTCCCCAATTGCCAAGCGTAGCACACATGATTGGCGGTATGGTATTTTTTGCGAAGTTCTTCCACAATGGGTTTCACATCGTCTTCAGTGACAATGGGAAATACCTGGGCAAAGAATTTACTCTTTCTATCCTTATATAGTATTTCAGGGGAAGGTTGGTCAACCGTTCTGTAAACGTCTTCTTTTTCCATTAGAACAAAGCTACCAAAATGATGCTCAAAACAGCCAAAGCTACCCCAGCCCAATTTTTAGGTGTCAATTTTTCCTTGAACAGCAGAATTCCGACCAAAGTGGATAGCATCACAATGGCCACATTGTTCAAGGTGAACACGGCAGCACTGCTCAGAGGATTGGTTCGAAGTGCCCTGATCAAAAAGAAAATGGAAAAGTAATTGGGAATCCCAAGTGCAATACCACCCAAAATGTTTTTCAAATTGATTTTTAACCGATTACTTTTGGATGTGGCCCCAACGAAAATCAACCCAGATAAGGCGGCGCAACCAAAAACCATGGAGGAAAAAATAGGGATTTCTTGATCTGTCAAGTGTTCCTCTTCAAAATATTTGATACTGGCATCTATGACCCCGGATCCCAAGAAAACCAGAATGGGCAATATTAGGTGCTTCCGGTCTACATGGATTCCCTTGCCTTTGCCCGATACCAAATAAACTGCAACAAGGGCCAGCACAATTCCCATAACCTCAAAAAGACTGAGATGTTCCCTGTAAAGAACCACGCTGAGCAGTACAGGTATGACCAGCGACATTTTTGTGGCAACGGAAGCCACAGAAACCCCGGCAACTTGTGAGGTCTTGGCCATTAAATTGAAAATGGTGATAAAAAGAACGCCCATGGCGAATGGCCCCCATGCCCAAGAAGTGTTCAACAAATCATCAACACCTACAGGGCCATTGTAGAGCAAGAGTCCTACCAAACAGGCCGTGATATAATTGATGATGATGGCCACCAATGTCTGTATCTTATATACATCATACAATTTAAAGACCACAAAGATCCAAGTGGAGCTCAGTACGCTCAGTGCCAAGTCGATCATTTACAAACGTGTTTTGATTTGGGTGAAATCCTCTTTGCCTACTTGAAGATTCCAAACGTTGATACCCAGACTGGCAGCGGCATCCGTATTCTCTTTCACATCGTCCACAAAAAAGGTTTCTTCCGCTATTAGATTATTCTGTTCCAGCACAAATTCGAAAATTTCGGCATCTGGTTTTCGTAGGCCTATTTGGTAGGAAAGGTAAAAAACATCAAAGGCATTTTTAAAACGAAGGTAGCGCTCCATGCCCATTTGTTGTTGTACACTTTCCATGTGCAGATCGTTGGTGTTGCTCAACAAGAACAATTTATATTCATTTTCACGGGAAAGATTTTCCAAAAACTGTAAACGTTCTTCGGGAAAATCCAACAATATGGCATTCCAAGCTTTGATCAAATAGTCTGTGCTAGCTTCGGGGAAATAGGAGGAGACTTCATTTATAAATTCCGAAGATTCAAGGAACCCTTTTTCATAGTCCTTGAACAGGGCATCCAAAGATGGCGTAATTTCGGTAAAACCATATTTAACCATGGCCATGGCAGTGGCGGGCTTGTCCAGGTTGATGAGTACATCGCCAAAATCGAGGATGATATTCTTAATCATTAATGTAAATGGATAAAGTGTCCAACAATATTTTTTCCTCGCTTTTCAACCTTCCCTTGAATTTTGGAGCGGGCACACCGTTTTCAAAGCGGGTTGGTCCCATAAATACCCTTGCTTCGTCCCAAAGGTTTTCATCAATAAAGGACCGCAGGGTTTTCGCTCCTCCTTCCACCAATACACTATTGATGGAATGTTGGTAAAGTACTTCGCATATTTTGGTGGCAATGGGTTTTGAAAAATCAATGACCACATATTCAATTCCTTCTTTATATTTTGAAGTGTCTTTTTCCTCGGTCAAGACAATGGTTTTCACGGAACCGTCCAAAACATGAAAATCGGGCCCAATTTTCAGATGCCTGTCCAAAACAATCCGAGTGGGACTTTTTCCTGACCAATCCCTGGTATTCAATTTCGGATTGTCCTCCAAAACTGTTTGGGTACCCACCAAAATAGCCTGTTCCTCACTTCGCCATTGGTGTACCCGTTGCTTGGAGTAGCGATTACTGATCCAGTAGGGTTCAGGGTTGGTTGCCCTGTGTTCCTTTTCCGGGGCAATAAAGCCGTCCTGGGTTTCGGCCCATTTCAATATGATGTAGGGTCGCTTCTTTTCCTGAAAACTTAAAAATCGTTTGTGATGTTCCCTGCATTCCGCTTCAAGAATCCCAACGGTGACTTTACATCCGGCATCTTCCAGTTTTTTGATGCCCATTCCGGCAACCTTGTTATGGGGGTCTTGAATACCTATATATACATTTGGAATTTGATGGCTTGCAATCAAATCGGCACAGGGCGGTGTTTTTCCGTAATGGGAACAAGGCTCCAAGGTTACATAGAGCGTGGCATATTTCAGCAAGCTTTTGTCCTTCACGGAGTTGATGGCATTCACCTCGGCATGTGGCCCGCCATAAGGACTCGTAAACCCTTCGGCAATGATTTTTTCATCATGTACAATGACACACCCCACCATGGGATTTGGAGCTGTGGTCCCAAGCCCCTTTTTGCCCAGTTCCATGCACCTGAGGATATATTTTTGGTGTATATTCACCTCGCAAAAATAGAACAATAAAACACAATATGGGGGATATGGTGATTCGGGAAATCACACCCGAGGACAATGTACAAGTGGCCCAAGTAATCCGGAAGGTTTTTGAGGATATGGGGATTGCCAAAGTAGGCACCGCCTATGAGGACAAGGCATTGGACGACATGTATGGAAATTATGATATGCCCAAGGCCGTCTACTTTGTAGTGGAGCATGAAGGTAGGATAATTGGGTGTGCGGGGATTGCGCAGCTGGATAATTATGACGGCAATGTCTGTGAGCTTCAAAAGATGTACTTTTTGGAAGAGGCCAGGGGCAAGGGTATCGGTGCTAAAATGATCCAGGTCTGTTTGGAAAAAGCCAAGGAGTTTGGTTTTGAGCAGTGCTATTTAGAAACCATGCCCTATATGGAAGCCGCCCAAAAACTTTACAAGAAGAACGGCTTTGAATATATAGATGCCCCAATGGGCAACACCGGCCACTATTCCTGCCCGGTTTGGATGCTTAAAAAACTCTAAATGCTGCTGCGGGAGATAAAAACCATTTTTCATAATGAACTGGGTAAAATCTATCCCCAGGAGGAAATTGACTCCTTTTTTTATAGGTGCATAGAGCATTATCTAAAACTAGAGCGTTTTGTATTGGCCATTCAGCCTGGACTTACCTTGACCAAGGAAGATGAACAGCCACTCTTTGAGGCATTATCGCAATTAAAACACGAAAAACCGCTACAGTACATTCTGGGCGAGGCCCATTTCATGGATTTGGAACTGAAAGTGAATAAGGACGTACTGATTCCAAGACCCGAAACCGAAGAGCTGGTCCAATGGATTTTGGATGATGTGAAAAGTCAACTTAACATGGATGCTGAGCGGAGTCGAAGCGTCATTTCGACTTCAATTGACAACCATTCTTTGCAAATTCTTGACATCGGGACCGGTAGTGGTTGCATTGCCATCGCTTTGGCCAAGTATCTTCCAAATGCAAGAGTGTATGCTATGGATGTATCGGAAAAAGCATTGGAGGTTGCGAAGGAAAATGCCGAGAACAATCAAGTTGAAGTTGAGTTTATCCATCAAAGTATTCTCGATCCTGAACTTGAACTTAATTTTGATATTATTGCGTCCAACCCCCCTTATGTAAGAGAGTTGGAGAAAGATAAAATGAAAAAAAATGTGACCGACTATGAGCCACATACAGCACTTTTCGTACCTGATGATGATGCGTTGGTTTTTTATGGGGCCATTGCTGAATTCGCAAAAAAATATTTAAGGAAAGGAGGAAGCTTGTATTTAGAAATCAACCAATATTTGGGAGAGGAAACTAAGTCCCTTTTAAAAAACCACGATTTTTCAGAAATTGAGCTTCGAAACGATATGTTTGGCAATCCTAGAATGCTAAAAGGAACAAATAGATGAACATCCAACAAAAAATACAGTCCCTACGGGATGAACTCCGAGAGCACAATTACAAATATTATGTGCTGGACCAACCTTCCATTTCCGACTATGAATTTGATATGAAGCTCAAGGAGCTTCAAAAATTGGAAGCGGAACATCCTGAGTTTTATGACGCCACATCGCCTACACTTCGGGTAGGGGGAATGGTCACCAAAAACTTCGAAACTGTAGCCCACGAGCATCGTATGTATTCCTTGGACAATTCCTATTCCAAGGAAGATTTGGAGGATTGGGAAAAACGTATCCAACGTATTTTGGGTGATGTGGAGGTGGAATTTACTTGTGAATTGAAATATGATGGGGCATCCATTAGCCTCACCTATGAAGAGGGAAAGTTGGTAAGGGCTGTGACAAGGGGGGATGGTTTTCAGGGAGATGAAGTGACCAATAATATAAAGACCATCAAATCCGTTCCTTTGCAATTGAAAGGAGATTATCCGCCGAAGTTTGACATTCGTGGAGAGATTATTTTGACCCTTGAGGGGTTTGCCAAAATGAACCAAGAGCGTATTGAAGCAGGAGAAGACCCTTATATGAACCCTCGAAATACGGCTTCAGGGAGTTTAAAACTTCAAGACAGCGCCTCGGTGGCCCAACGTCCACTGGAATGTCTGCTCTACAGTATAGTAGGCAATAATTTGAGTATAGCCTCCCAATTTGAAATGCTGGAAAAAGCACGTTCCTGGGGTTTTAAGGTACCCACGGTAGCCAAACTATGTAAATCCACAGAAGAAGTGATGCAATTTGCAGATTATTGGGATGTGCATCGACATACAATGCCTTTTGAGACAGATGGTGTGGTGGTGAAGGTGAACAGCATACGCCAGCAAGAAGAATTGGGGTATACGGCCA
>JAGQZL010000166.1 GCA_020434915.1 Allomuricauda sp.
TAGGGGTTTGAAGAATTTAAAGAGTCCTTCCAGGAACTTTTGCCCAAAAGATCGGTTCTTGAATGCTTCCAAAGTGAGTTTTTCCGATTTTTCACAAAGGGCCAGGAACTCTTCCTTTATTTCAGTGTTGATGCTGTTGTCATACATCAGGATATTGGCCTCGTAGTTGAGCTCAAAACTTCGGATGTCAAAATTTCCGGAACCAATGGAAACCAGGTCATCATCCACGATCAGTAGTTTGCTATGGGAAAAATCGCTTCTCAGATATATGTTCACCCCAACCTTCAAGAGTTCCTCAAATTGGGAGAACATGGCAAACATGGCCGCTTTGGAATCCGATTTTTTGGGCAACAGCAAATTGATTTCCACCCCTTCCATGGCCACAATTTTTAGGGTCTGCAAAAAGGCTTCACCAGGTAAAAAGTAGGGATTGGCAATGTAGATGCATTTTTCGGCCTGGTTCATCATGCTAATGTACTGTTGCATGATGGTGGGATAATCCGAATCGGGCCCCCCGGCCACCACCTGCGCCGATGTGTTTCCAATTTTGGGTTGTTCCCGCAGAAAATCCTTAATCTGGAAATTTTCCTTTTTGCTCGCAAAGAAATAATCCTGAAGGAATACCAAATGAATGTCATTTACAATAGGACCTTCCATTTTTAAATGGGTATCCTTCCATTTCCCAAGCTCGCCTTTGTGCCGTATGTACTTATCCGATATGTTCACACCGCCCGTAAAGGCCACTTTATTGTCTATGACCACTATTTTCCGGTGGTTTCGGAAATTGAGCGAGAACAGGAAGTTGTTCAGGCGAATGGGCATTATGGGGTGAATGTCCACACCAATGTCCTGAAAATGTTTTTTGGGACGGCCCCTAAGATGGTAACTTCCAAAGGAATCATAAATGATCCGTATTTGGACGCCTTCGGCAATTTTCCGTTTGAAGAGGTCCAACATTTTATCCAAGAGGTCGCCCCTTTCCAGAATGTAGTATTGCACATGGATGAATTCCTCGGCTTTTTCCATGGCCTTGAAGAGGGCATTGAAGGTTTCACCGCCATCTTGGAGTACGGTGATCTTGTTCCCATGGCTGGGCCGAGTCTTGGAGCTGGCATGGATGAGGTTGCTGAGTCGCTGTTTTCGGATATCGTCCCCAAAATGGAGGTTGGTGGTGGTATGGGAGAAGAATTCATGCCGGCGGTAGCTCCTGCGACGTTCAAACTCCTTGCTGTTGAAAAACTTGAACTTCCTTCGGTTAATGCCAAAGAGATAGTACAGCAACACCCCCACAAAAGGCAATGAAACAATGGCGCCCACCCATCCAATGGACCTGGAGGGCCTTCGACCATAATAAATTATGGATCCTATGGCCAACATGGAAAGCGCAATATGGGTTATGATCAGTGCTGTTTTCAAAAGGAATGGAATTGTGTTGTTCTAAGCTAGTTCAGAATTGGGCAATAAACAAGGATGGACCTAAACTTGGTGCATCAGAATCAAAAAACTCCGGCCTTTAGGCCGGAGTTGGTTTTATATGGTAGGGTCGATTATTTTGGACTGTCGTCTGTGGCATCCTCAATTTCATCTCCAACGTCATCGGCGGCATCCTCTAGCTCATCACCTACTTCCTCTACGCCTTCCTTGACTTCTTCAATGGCTTCTTCTGCCTTATCTTCTTTCGTTTCTCTACAACTGGTCAAGCTCATGGTCATCGCCACGGACATGAACAATATCAATAGACTTATGGATTTTCTCATGGTTTCTGTTTTTAAATGGTTAATGATCAAATTTTTCTGTGTGTGTGCTGTCCTATACTTTTCTTTTACCGGTTATCAAGGAAATGATAAACAATACGATAAAGATGAAGAATAGGATTTTAGCTATACTGGCTGCTCCGGCGGCAATTCCACCGAAACCAAAAATACCGGCAATAATGGCCAAAATAATAAAGGTGACTGTCCAACGTAACATATTTTCAGGTTTTAAATTAATGTCTGACTAACTCTTAATCAGTACATTACAAATCTCGGGAGATTTCTGTGGGGTTTTTGCCGCTATTCATTCAGATCTTGACTCATAAGCTAAAAAAGTGTGCTTCAAATCAAATTTGGGTGCCCATGTGTGCCTTGGAAAGTACATTGTGGAAAAACGCATGGGACCTTGGTTTGGCCTTCAGCTTGATTTCCATCGGGTTTTCTACCATTCTTTTGATGTCTTCCATGTTGGTTTCCTGGGACAACCAATCCTTGGCCTTGTCCTTTGGAATGATGATGGGCGCCAGATTGCTTATATCGTGGTAATTGGAAACAAAAGTGTTGGTCTTGCTGGTGATCAGGGCAGAGCACTGGAAACCGTCTTCCAACACATTGTACACGCCGGCCAAGTAGAAGGGTTTTTCATCCGAGCGGCTCAGATAATAACTTTTGGTGGTGCCTTGCTGTACTAAATGGGTGTAAAAACCGGAAACAATGATCAAACACCTTCTTTGGTTGAAGGACTCTTTCATCCATTCCACATTTTCAAGGTCTTGCAACTGCACGTTCAAGGTGTTGGCATGCTTTTGGAAAATGTCCCAATCCTCACGGAACTCTTGTGGCATGAGCCCCCAGATGGCAAAGGTGATCTCATTCTTGTCTTGCATGGTCACCACGCTCAGGTTGGTTTCTTCAGTGCCATTGATCAAAGGATTGGGGGTGTACAACTTCGGGTATCGGAAACGAAGTCCAAACTCCTCCTCAATCCCATCAAGATCGGCTGCATTGGAAAGTTTGTAAATCATGACTCTTTTTTGTGGGACAAGTAAAAATTTTTGGGGGTAAAAGGTTGACTCAAAAGCGATTTTTGATGATGCTATTGCTAAAGTTTTATCAAAATGAAACAAAAAGTGATATGGACGATTGCCCGAACCATTTCAAAACTTATCTTTAGAGATTCATGTAATGTCTAATCCGTGATCACACACTAGCCCCATGATAAAGATCCACGTGGATGCCCAGGACACCGAGGAGTCGGTTAGGCAACTTCAAAAGGTACTCGGCGGTACCATAACCGAACGTTGGGGGCAGCAGACCCTTTCCGTTTCCAATGAAAAGGCCAATGGCAGCATCCGTTTTATCACCTTTGATTGGGGGGTAAGTTTGCTGGAATATGACATCACCTTTTTTGATGAGGTGTTGATCGTGGTGGACACCTCCAATTTTAACCCCATCAATTTTTACTATTGTTTGGAAGGTTACTTTGGGCATAAGTTCGGGTACCAGTCCGATGATCAGATCAAGATCATGGAGCAGTTCCAGTCCGTGATCCTCACCAACCGGGACGGGGGCATCAGCGATCGTTATTTTCCAAAAGATGTGAAAGTCGTGGCCAGTGTGATCCAGGTGAGGAGAAAGCCCTTTTTGCGCAAGCGCCTGAACCAAGGGGAGGAGCTGAACAAACAACTGTACAATGTTTTTTTGGACACCGACCACGAAAAGGTGTTCGCCTACTACGGCTCATACAACCTTAAAATTGCCGATGTAATGCAGGCCTTAAAAAAGGTAAAATCCAAAGGGATGATCCGCATTATGCAAATTGAAGGGCTGGTGTACCAAATCCTGTCCATGCACATGATCCAACATAACAAGGAAGTGCAGAACAAAAGACCGCCCACATCCCTGCTAAAAAGGGAGTTGAAGATGATCCGGGGCTATGCCAAAAAAATAGAGAAGAACATTGCAAAGGATTTTTCGCTGGAAGAGATATCCGCGGAAACAGGCCTTACCCAAGCAAAGCTTCAGGAGGGGTTTAAGCTGCTGTACAACAAAACGGTTACCGAATACATCCGGAATGCAAGGCTGGAGGTTGCCAGGGACTACATTGCCAATACGGAAATGAACATCTCCGAGGTGGTGTACTCCATCGGGTTTACGAGCAGGAGCTACTTTTCCAAAATATTCAAGGAGAAATATGGGATCAGCCCCAGCGACTTTAAAAACAGCAAGCGAGAGGTTGGCGCCGTGTCCTGAACGGCAAAACCGCCACACCCCCCAATGTTAATTTAATGTAACTTTATTGTAAAATTAAAGATGCTAATTTGTACTTTTGCAGAAAGCGATCTTCATGAAGATTATCTGGAAAACCTCGGCATCAGGAAAATCTGCAAATCCCGTAAAGCGGATTGATCTGGAATATGAAATTCGGTTGAAGGTCATCCGTATTCTGATACAGGAGGCGGAACACTTAATGGATTATCTGTCCTTGATCGTTTTGGAGCTTGATCCCAACCAAGGATCGGTCCGTGTGCATGAGGATACCCCGGAGCCCTTGCTCTCCATTGTGCAGAACAATTTGGTGCCTGATCAGGTTTTTGAAGATAGCCACAGGCCAACTTCCCAAACCTCGGTTAAAAAAGCGCTGTTGGCCATTTCTTAGTTTTTCCGGTTACCCGTGAAGCGGCCGGGTTGTGCCGCAAAGGGGCGTACAGATTCTTTGTAGCTCCAAGATGCCTTGGTACACCAGGGTCACATGGATGCTGAGTGATGGGTCTGGCGCGTCTATCCTAAAGGATAGCTGTAGTTTTTCTTCATCCAATTGTAGCCTGCCACCATCCAAGGGGCGGGGCAGGGACAGCATTTCTACTTCCTGGAATTTTAGGGCTTGGGGCAGGTGAAACTGAAAGGAAAAACTAAAGACCAGATTGTCCACCACCGTGAGCTTGGCCAACCCTTTTTGGGACGTTTTATGGAGGATGATACGGCTATGGTACCGTTGTACCTTGTTGAACGGGTGGCCGTGCCGATGGTTGTGGATTTCCAGATGGGCAAAGGTGAGTTGTAGCGGTGCATGGGAACTTTGGGTTAGAAAGTTGGCAAACGTGGATACAATGGGAAGTGTAGGCATGGTAGATTGTTAGATTTTGGGATTTTGATGGTAAAAGGTAAGGATAATAATACAAAATAACACCATATGGTGTTTTTGTTAAGTTTTGAGAATGGGCAATTTGCTCCTATGCTGAAAGATTTGACAAAAGAAGAAGAACAATTCCTTAAAAAATTTGGTGCGCGTATACGAAGTTTGCGCAAAGAAAAAGGCATGACCCAAGCGGATTTGGTATTTGAGGCTAAGGTTCATGGAAATATGATAGGTAGAATAGAGCGTGGTGAGCGGGCAGCCAACCTTCTTCAACTCCACAAGATTGCCAATGCTCTTGAAATCAGTGTGGAGGAGCTTTTTGATTTTAAATAGTTGATAACCCTGATCATCGGTTTTATTCTTATTTTGGGTGTATATAGATGTATTTTATGCTTATATAAACAAGTTGTAGGCAATTTAAACTAACCAAATAAAAAATTGGCAAACACATATCAAATATTACTCAATTGGGATAAAGGACAAGCGTTTTCCGAAAGACTTTCTGCAAAAATTGTAGACGCAGAAGACTTCACGGATATTGACCCACAATGCCCAACCGGAGGACCAGATGGTAGAAAAGACATTATTTGTTTTAAAAAAGGGAAAAAATATGTGGTTGGTTGCTATTTCGGAATGGGACAAAAAACATTCAAAGAAATTAAAGACAAATTTGATGGAGATTTTGAAGGTGTGGAAATGAACACTGCAGATGGATTTGTATTTGTAACCAATCAAAAAATCACACCAGCAGAAAGAATAAGTTTAATTCCAGAAGGAAGTGAAAATATTGAAATATATCACGGAGAAAGAGTGACAAATATTCTTGATTCGCCAAAAGGCTATGGAATTAGATTAGAATACCTTGATATTGCTTTATCTAAAGAAGAACAGATTTCATTTTTAAATTCCCACGTAAATCTCAAACAAGAGTTTTCTGATATAAAATCTATGTTAGAGGAAGTTAGAGGAATCACCAGAGATTTATCAGGACGAATTTTTGAGAGAGATATAGATTTTAATAAAAGTTTGTCAGTTCTACCAATTTCAGGAATTCCATTTTCATCCCGAATTTCTATGGAAGATTTACTCGCTTTACAACAAGCTGTCCTTTATGAAACTCAAGGGAGTTCTTTTGAAGGTGTTTTAGGCTTAAGAAAAGTTCAAGTTTGGTTAAATAGAATCGGTGGAGAAATAGAGGACGCTGAATTCGTTCCACCAGAAGCTTCTGAGGTTCCAAAACTAACAATTGAACTTTTAAATTGGTGGAAAGAAAAATATATGGAAGTTTTGTATAGTTCTGAACAGGAAAAAATATTAGCAATTTCTGAATTCCACGAAAGATTCTTAACAATACATCCATTTATAGATGGAAATGGAAGAGTGGCAAGAGTTTTAGCTTCTCTACAGTTTAAAGATTTATTAGATAATGTTGTTCAATTTGATAGCATTGATAGAAACGAATATTTTGACTCTTTAAACAATGCACGAAG
>JAGQZL010000167.1 GCA_020434915.1 Allomuricauda sp.
CATCTGCTCCTGTGGTAGCAGCGGAATTCCATCCCTCATTGACCTCCGTAGGTATTCTTTTGGCCGTTTTTGGCTACGTGGTAGGTACGGCAGGTGCCTATTTATGTGCTTTGTTGATGGAAGTGGCCTCGAAAGTTTAATTATTTCGGAAGTTTATTGATATTTGCCCTGCTAAAATTTTATGATGAAACGGATATTGTTCGTATTGCTTTTGGGAATGGTTGTTTTTTCTTGCGGGAAGAAATCTGAAAATACCATGACGGTTACCGGAAACATTAAAGGATTGAAAAAAGGAACCCTCTACCTACAACAGTTCAAGGATTCCACACTTACTGTACTGGATTCTTTGGAAATTAAAGGGGATGGGAATTTCAGTTTTTCCGAAGAAGTGGGCAATCCAGATGTTTATTACCTCTACCTTAAAAAGGAGGACAACAACGACATCAACGACCGAATTACCTTTTTTGGTGAAGCCGGCCAAATAACCATCAATACCTCATGGAACACTTTTGATACCAATGTTGATATCACAGGTTCAAAATCACACGAAAAATTGCTGGAGTTTTATGAGATGATTTCCAAATTCAATATCAAGGAATTAGGCCTGGCTCAGCAAGCTGCCCTTCCAGAATTTCAAGAAGATTCCACAGCGTTGGATTCGCTCCAGAAAATCTTGGACCAAAACACCATCAGTAGATACCGTTACGCCTTGAATTTTGGGTTGAACAATGGTGATTCTTATGCCACACCTTATTTAATGATCACAGAAGCGGGTGAGGCCAATCCAAAATATCTGGATTCCATTTACAAAGGTCTGTCCCCTGAAGTGGCGGCTTCCAAATACGGAATAGCGCTTAAAGAGCTATTGGATTCCCAAAATTAATTGGCCAAGCTGTTCAGTTGCTCTACCAACTCGGTAGCCTTTGCCTCCAGTTCATTGCGAATAGCACTGAAATGGGCCTTTTGGTTCTCAACATCTTTTTGATTGACCTTGTCCATCAGTTGGTCAAATACATCGATGGCCTTGTCAATAAGCACGGTTCCCTCTTCAGTTTCCTTGTTCCCGGAACCAGCTTCCCATATAGTTACTGCTTCAATAATGTCGCCCAACACAAAATTGATATCTTTCTTTAAATCGCGAATGCTTGCCATATCAGTGTTTTTTTTAAAGGTAGTATTAAATGGTCACTTCTAAAAGTTTTGCTTTTTGGGTCTCTATCTCTACCTTGCTACTGGAAGCTGAGATAAGAACAGTTTCCCCTTTTTGTATGGGGGTGCTCCCCCAGTCGTTTTTGATGGTTGCCTTTCCACCCACACACATATAAATGGTAAACGAGTCCCTTTGGGACAAATCCTCCTTCAATGGCTGGCTCAAACCCAAGAAATTGGTCTTGAAATATGGACAGTCCACCATCTTGTTTGTTCGATTCGAAGTGGTATCATAGGCAACCTTAAAATCATCCTTCTTTTTATAGTCGATGGCATCCACCGCCAAACAGGTGTGTAATTCCCTCAGATTTCCTTCCCTATCTTTTCGGTCAAAATCATACACTCTATAGGTGATGTCGGAAGTCTGCTGAATCTCAGCCAAAAGAACTCCAGCTCCAATAGCATGTATTTTTCCGGTATTGATGAAAAAAGTATCTCCTTCCCCTACTTCTTCATAGTTCAACAAATCCAAAAGAGTACCTTCCTCCAGACTTTTAACATATTCTTCCTTCTCAACATCCTTGTTAAAACCCACAATCAGTTTGGCACCAGGATCGGCATCCATGATGTACCACATTTCAGTCTTTCCAAAGGAGTTGTGCCTTTGCTTGGCCAATTCATCATTGGGATGCAATTGAATGGACAGGTCCTGTTTGGCATCAATAAATTTGATGAGAATGGGAAACTCATACCCAAATCTTTCCACCACACTCTTTCCCAAAAGTTCTTCACCTTGCTCGTTCATCAAATCTTGAAGGGAAATACCCGCCAAGGGGCCGTTTTCAACTACAGAAATATCACCTTCAACACCCGAGAGCTCCCAACTTTCCCCAGTGATATCACTTTCAATAGCTTTCCCCAAAACTTCTTTCAGCTTGGTCCCACCCCAAAGACGTTCCTTTAGGATCGGTTTAAATTTTAAAGGATATAATTCCATTATCCTGAATAAGTTACAAAATTCCTGGGAGTCTCATAAAGCACAACTTCCAATTCCCTTTCCGCGTCAATATGGGGTCTAAGTTTGTTCCAAATGACCACCGCTATGTTTTCGGCAGTAGGGTTCAAGCCCTTGAATTCAGGGACATCGGTATTCAAATTTTTATGGTCCAGCGCCTCGATAATTTGTTCATGGATCAACTCCTTCAATACCTTAAGATCCATCACAAATCCGGTTTCTTGATCAATCTCCCCGGTTACACTTACAATCAAATCATAATTGTGTCCATGGAACCTGGGATTGTTGCACTTCCCAAAAACCTCTTGGTTGCGCTCATCACTCCAATCTGGTCTGTGGAGTCTGTGCGCCGCATTAAAACTGGCCTTT
Source organism: Allomuricauda sp. (assembly GCA_020434915.1). GTDB lineage: Bacteria > Bacteroidota > Bacteroidia > Flavobacteriales > Flavobacteriaceae > Flagellimonas. The sequence continues at coordinate 2,534 of JAGQZL010000167.1, forward strand.
CTACTTACCTTCACGCTCATTGTGCAGGGATATTTTTTGTTATGTGGTCATAGAAACGTTCAAATATTATTTTGAACCATGCCGTGTAGTTTTCTGGATTTTCTGCCATATCCTTTTTGATGGCATCGGGCTTCATCCACTTCCAATCGGCCACCTCTTCAGGATTCACCTGTGGCACTCCCTCATAAAAACCAATCATCACGTGGTCCAGTTCATGCTCGGTAAGTCCGTTGTCAAAAGGTGCCTTATAAATGAAGGAAAAGAGTTCTTTCAGGTCGGTTTCAAAGCCCATTTCCTCCATGAGCCTGCGCTTTCCGGCTTCAACGTTACTCTCCCCTTCCCGTTGATGACTACAGCAGGTATTGGTCCAAAGTAACGGGGAATGGTATTTATCCTTAGCACGTTGCTGTAGCATGGTCTCCCCTTTTTCGTTCATCACAAAAACGGAAAAAGCCCTGTGCAACAAAGCCTTTTCATGGGCTTCCATTTTTGGCATCAAACCTATGGGTTCATCCTTCTCATTGACCAAGATCACCTGTTCCTCTTTCATGCGGTAAAAATAGGACCTTTGGCTGAGAATAAGGTGTCTGGGGTGGCTAAATTCTTCCTAAAAGAAACGTGGAGATTTCAGGTTTCCTATATTTCTAATGAAATCATACCGAAGGATGATCTCAAAGGAACCGTCATTGAACGTGGCGGCACCGAGCTCTGTAATTTCACGGTCGTATGCCAATCCCAACATTACCTGATCCGACAACATGAAACCGAACAGGCCACTGAATGCAGCATCCCATCTATAGGCAACACCTCCGATAAATTTCTCGTTGAACATGAAATTAGCAGATACATCCACCTGTAATGGGGCACCTTGCACCACCTTTGTCAGCAAGGTCGGTTTGAATTTAACAAAAGGGTTCACATCCCACACATACCCGGTAATGAAATAATAGTTCATCTCCTCCTTTGCGGTAGAAACGGAAGAGGAATCAAAGTGGGTGGTCTCCAAAATCCGAGGAATCGAAAGTCCCACATAGAAATTATCGGTATGGTAGTAGACTCCCGCTCCCAGGTTTGGTGAAAACTTGTTTCGGATATCCTGTTGTGATTGCAATTGGGGATCTACTTCAAACTCGTCCAGTTCCGAATAGCGGATATCCAGCATATGGGCACTTCCTTTGAGGCCAAAGCTTAACCTACCCTGCCAAGAAGTCTGGATGGTATAGGAGAAATCAACATCAAAATACGTTTCGGAGGTGGGTCCAATCTTGTCATTTACAATGGACAATCCCAAACCAACACCCCTATATCCAATAGGGGAATGAATGTTCAAGGTTTGGGTCTCGGGTGCGCCATCCAAGCCCAACCATTGGTTCCTGTAGAGTGCCGCAATACTCAAATGCCCTCTTGAACCTGCATAGGCGGGGTTCACACTCACAGTATTGTACATGTATTGCGTATACTGCGCATCTTGCTGTGCCTGGGTCGATAATGCTCCGATTACAAGCAAAACCATGAACCAACCAAATTTGTTCCGAATGATATTTTTTAACACAGTACCCATTCTGTTATCTATTAATGTATATGTAGCCCGAGAGCTGTTTCATCTTTCCTCCTTGGTCTTCGTAATCAATTACGTAGAAGTAGGTTCCTACAGGTAGTTTATTGTCTTTTTCTACGGTGACCCTACCTTGGGAGGTACCATCAAAAACATTTCCACTTGTGTTATAGGCCCTAGTTTGATAGACCATAACACCCCATCGGTTGTATATTCTTACTGTGTTGTTTGGATAATTTTCAATACCGTTGATGGCCAATACATCGTGGATTCCATCGCCGTTTGGAGTGATGACGTTGATCACATCAATTTGTTCAACAGTGGTATCACCCAAATCAGGATCCAAGTAGTTTGGAATACCATCCTCATCTGAATCGTCATTGGCATAATCACCATCTTGATCCAAGTCTTCGTCAATAGTTTCAATACCATCATCATCATCATCCGAATCCCTGAAATCTGGAATACCATCGGAGTCCGTATCCGGTAAGGTCAAACTTGGATCGTCCATTTCATCGTTCACATCAATATCGATTACGGTGGCACCTTCATAGCCATCATCCAATCCATCGTTGTCCTTATCGGAACCAATCAATACCACATCGGCCACACCATCATGATCATGATCATGTCCTTCGATCGCGTCGGGAACATTGTCATCGTCGCTATCGGTATCCACATAATCCGGTAGACCATCATTATCAGAATCCATTGGGATCAGTCCAACATTTCCGTCCATTTCGTAAGCATCATCCAAACCGTTGTTGTTGGCATCGACCATGCTTGGAGGAATGTAACCCAATGCGGGTTGTGCCTCCACGTTATCCGGAATACCATCGTTATCACTATCAATGTCCAAATAATCAGGGAAACCATCTCCATCAGTATCTGTAGGATCTGTGGAAGGATCGTCGTCCCCATCAGCATTCAAATCTTCAAAACTGTCCACAATACCGTCTCCATCCGTATCCAAATCCACACCGGCGGTATTGACAATTACCGTAATGGTGGCGGTATCACAATTACCACTATCATCACACACTGTATAATCAAAAGAATCCGTACCTGTATACCCTGGATTTGGGATATAGGTAATGTTGTCGTCGGATGGGTCATTAACGGTTCCATTGTCATTCAAAATAATGGTTCCGTTGGTTGGATTGGTTGTGGAAATACTTCCTACAGTAGGAATATCATTATCATTGGCTCTCCATGAAATAACAACATCTACACCCATATCCGTGGAAACGGAATCATCATTGGTGTCCACAATGGGGAGTACATCGATGGTTACCGTTGCGGTGCTACAATCCCCGAAGGTATTGCAAATGGTATAGTCAAAGCTATCCGCTCCGTTGTAATCTGCATTTGGTATATAAGTCACCACATCATCTGATGGGTCATTGGGTGTACCATTATCGTTGACATTTACCGTTCCGTTGGATGGCCCAGCAATGCTTAAGGTACCCGTTGTTGGTAAATCTGAATCATTGTCGAAAATAGGAACCTGAATGGATTCATCTTCATTTACAACAATCATATCGTCCACCAGGTTTGCCGCCTGGCTCATACAAACCACCGTAAACCTAGGTAATGCACTGCTGTTACCAGCTTTTGTGATAGTAGCCACATATCGGGTAACCGTTTGTGTACTGATTACCGTTGGGGCCGTTTGGCTGCCACTGACTGCTGGATTCCAACTGATGGTCGCTCCAGAAGAAACACTGGCAGAAATATCCAAAGTCACCTCATTGTTTGGGGCATCACAATCAGTTAATATGAAATAACCTGTGGCGTTAGAGCCGCAAAGGGTTCCATCATACGTAGCGAAATAAACCCCAGGTTGTGTGGCTTCATAAAATGAATTGGTTCCCAAAACGGTTCCCAAGTCAGATGCTTCATACCATTGATAATTGTTTTCATCCCCAGTATTGGGTGCTTGCAGCAAAAACTGGGCAGATGCAAAGTTCATGCCTGCAAAAGCGAGAAACAATCCTATGAGTAAAGACTTATATGAGGTAAATGATTTCAAATCTATTGGTCTTTAATCATGATTATTTTACAACAAATACAACGTTGATCAATGCATTGTAATCCGAAGGCTGCCCTATAATGTCATAAGTCAAGACTCCGCTGGCATCAATGCTCATATTGTCAAAAACAGTTGGATCGGCATAGGTAACATAATAATACAGATCTGTGGCACTATACGTTGGTATTGCAACCGGAGCCCCAGAACTTGCCACTGCTGGCGTACCATACTGGGCTACATATTGGGCATAAAG
>JAGQZL010000168.1 GCA_020434915.1 Allomuricauda sp.
GCTGTGCATCTTAAAAAACGGGATATAAGTAATAATTCCCAATATGCTCATCAAAACCGTAAAGATCAAATACCCAAGATCTAAATAAACATAGTCTCCGGAAAAGATATACAGCAACAGTTTAATCACACAAAATCCGATTACCCAATATAAAATCTTAAAACAGATAGCATGCCATTTGGGAAATTGTTTCTTGACATTCAGAAATTTAAAGGCAAAGACAAAATAAAGAATATAATAGGCTTCAGTGAAAACCGGGGTATAACTTCCCAAATTAAGGGAAGGATAGATCAACTTTCGTAAAAAACCATCCGGAATATGGTTGAACTGCGACAGCATTATGAAAAATGTATAGCCACTGTAATAAAGGTACAATGAGTCTTTTTGTTGAAAGTATAGTAGAAAATGGTAGATGGTAAGACTAAAAAGGAACCCCAGCATAAAGGTGACAAAACCATTCTGAATAGGGTAATAATAAAAATACTCTAGATAACTTTGTTCCAATTTCTATCAACTGTTAAGCATATCCAATAATTCTCCCTTTTTGGATCGGGAAACAGGTACATTGGTACCATCCAACAACACCAAGTACTGACCATCTTGACTCACAAACTCCTTGATGGCACTCAACCGGGTCACATAGGAATTATGCACCCTGAAAAATCCATGCCCCAACATATCTTCCAGCTCCTTCAATCGTTTGCTGAAAACCTGTTTTTCTCCATTCTCAAAATAGATTTCGGTATAATTGCCATCTGATTTACAGAACAAAATATCGTTACGATCAATATAGAGTGTTTTTCCTGCCATGGGAAGTGCCAACCTTTTATCAGTGGTTTCCCTCCATTCTTCAAATAGGTTTTTAAGCTCGGAACCCAAGACATTTTTTTGCTTATTGGCCCGGATTCGTTCAATGGATTCCACCAGGTCATCGGAATCCACAGGTTTCAAAAGATAGTCCATGGCATGTTGCCGAAATGCCTTTATGGCATAATTATCATAGGCTGAGGTAATGATCAAATCAAAATTTCTGAATTTTAGCATCTCCAGCATTTCAAAACCATCCATTTCAGGCATTTCGATATCCAAAAAAACACAATCAGGTTTCAAATAATTAATGGCGGATATGGCTTCCACAGGATCCGTGAAGGCATCCAATACTTTCACATCGGCACAGAACCTTTCAATTTCCCATTTTAGGTTCTTAATGGCATTGTATTCATCATCAACTATTATAGCCTTGATCATTGGGATATGTTAAGTCTTTTAAAGATAATGAATTACGGCACATTCCAATAGATCATCACATGTTTGGCACATTTGAACACATAAATGGAAAACATGTTAAGAAACTTGGTGATTTTAGCACATTGCACATTCTTTTGCAATCCATCAGTATGTAGGCTTCAACCATATGATCTTTTCCTACAGCCATCAAAAGACCCTAATTACATACTGCAACATTTATAGTTTTGATGTTATCCCCCCTATAAATCAAATAGTTGCTCTTCTACTGACATCATACTATGTGGTACATACAACATGAAATATCTCCATATGAAAACCTATCTAATTCTTTCTGTATTACTGTTTGCTTTTATTTCCTGTATACCCAAAGAAAAAGGCAATAAAACCGAATCCTACCAACTTCCCGAAAAATCACCATTGGAAATGGGCGAAGTACATATAACTACCCAGAGCATGGAGTTTTTTGTGGCCGACACCCTTTACTCAGGTTGGAACAATTTGATCTATGAAAATAAATCCACAGAGGTACACTTTGTGTTAATGGACCTGTATCCTTTGGGTAAGACAGTGGCCCATACCAAAGTAGAGGTTCTGCCTCCTTTTGATGAAGGTATGAAATTGATCATGGAGGGGGATATTGAAAGTGCCGTTACAGCTTTTGGAAGGTTACCTGAATGGTTCCAACAGATAAAATTCATGGGAGGCACCGGACTGATCTCCCCAAAGCATACAGCAAAAAGCACGGTTTATTTGGACCCTGGCGTATATGCAATGGAATGCTATGTGAAAATGTTCAATGGAGAATGGCATACCTCCCATGGCATGTTGAAACAAATTATAGTGAAAGAAGAAAAAACGGACTTACAGCCACCTGCACCTACGGTAACTTTAGACATTTCAAGTATCGATGGTATTGTTCTACGTGATAGTCTAACTGTAGGGAAACAAATCATCAGGACCAATTTCGTAAATCAAAAGATTTGGGAACACTTTGTAGGTCACGATGTCAACTTAGTAAAATATGAAAACACGGCTTCGTTGGATTCCTTGATCCAATGGATGAATTGGATGGACCCAAGAGGATTGCGCTCACCAGCTCCCGACGGATTTACCTTTTTAGGGGGTATGAACAACCTATCCGCTGGCCAATATGGCTTTTTTGAGGCGGATTTGACACCCGGCAACTATGTGCTGATTTCCGAAGTACCCGATGCCAATGAGAAAAAATTGATACACACCTTTACCATTAACCCATAAAACACGATCATATGAAAATGAACTATGTACTTCCATTGTTGGCATGTCTTCTTTTTGTCAACCCTACAGAGGCCCAGTTTTTAAAAAAATTAAAAAAGAAAGCCCAAGAAGCAGCGGAACGTACCATATTGGAACGAACTGATAAAGAAGTCTCCAAGGGTACCGATCAAACCATAGACTCCATAACCCAAGGCAAAAAAGAAAAGAAAAAAGGTAAAACTGGCTCTACAACTATTGGAGAGACCGAAAAAAATCTGGATAAAAAAGAACCCAATCAGGCTAAGGAGGCCGCCATGCAGAAAAAAATGGCAGGTTTATTCGGGGGTAAGAACCTCAATGGAGTACCAGACATCTATACTTTTTCCTACCGGACCACTATGAAGATGACCACGGAAAAGGACGAAACCGAAATTCAGTATTGGATGGAACCGGACCAAAGGTATTTTGCCAACTGGCAAGAACAGGGAACCACCAACAGTATTTCCATAATGGACATGGAGAATAAAATGGTGGTGATGTTCATGGATGACGGTGAACGTAAATCGGCCATGAAAATGCCCGTAGGAAGAAAAATGATGGAAAAAATGGCAAAGAAAATGGAGCAAAAGTCCAACTCGGATGACGTGCAGGTCACACCGATTGGGAACAAAACCATACTCGGATATACGTGCCAGGGGTATCAAATCACAAGCAAGGAAGGAATTTCAAAAATTTGGCTCACCAATGAGACCCCAGTGGGATTCTTGGGAGGCATGGGACAGGCAGAAAGCATACCCACAACAGGCCTGCCCATTGGAAGTAATACCATGTTCATGGAAATGCAGTTCGAGTCCGCCAAAAAGAAAAAAGACAACTTCAGCATGGTATGCACCGAACTGATCCAAGAAGACTTTGTATTGGCAAAAGCGGATTACATTAATCAATAAGCAACAATTCTCTTGAAGATTCACTTTAAAAATCAGCGCAAATGAAAACTAAAACCCTATTTATCATACTTGCTTTCTTAAGCCTAAGCAATTCGATAATTGCCCAGGATGATGATGATTTTATGTCTATGGACGTGTTCGACCTAACCGACGACGATCTTGATATATCAGGCCAATTTATGGATGAGGTTTTTAATCGTGGAGATAAAAACGCAGAATCAAAGGCCAAATGGAGAGACTTAAAAGAGAAATTGAATAATCAAAGTAACGATCTAAGGTTCAAATTATATATGAGTGAATTATCTAAGGCTCTTGGCGAATTGGAAAATGAATCAGACCTAGGAAAATGTCTAACTATAATGGGTGCTTATGCCCAGACACTAGCTTACTGTGATTTCAGGTTAGAGACTGCCTCGGATCCATGCGAAAAAAAGGAGTGGTTGGGCATCGTAGGACTGATGCTAATGACAGGAACCAGTATTAACTATTGCCCACAGGAATTTTATGGCCTCTCAGATGAAAGCCTTGATCCGGAAGAACAAACCGAAATAAGAAGAAGCTATGACAATGAAATCACCAAATACTTTTTCGGCAATATGCTAACTTATGGAGGTAAGTTCGAAAACACAATAAAGTCCGATGAACTCGAAGAAAAACTATTAAAAGTTTTAAATGATGGAACGGAACAATATCTTAAAAACCATGGTAAAAGCAACATAGGTGAATTAAACCCCGAAGAAAAAGAGAGATATGAATTATGGCTTTTAAAAACCTTGGAGGATTACAAAAGTCAATACAAATATGAGATTCCCCACATGGTTTTGTACTGGAAATTTGTTAATGCCAATCAACAACTTGGCCTACCTGAAAAGATTAGTTACGACAGTGATGGATTTACTGCAACGGACTTTGTAGGCAAAATGTTCACCCCAGAATACATGCTAGCAAAGACATTTGAAATCGCAAAACTCAGCAACAAGTATAAGTGCAGCAACTAAAACAGGTAAAATAATTACCAATATTTTTAGCTAAAACCACTATGAAAACCATAAAAACAGTATTCATCATTCAAATGGTGTTTTGTTTGGTTGCCTGTAACACAAACAACCGTAAAAACCAAGAACAAGAACCCGCCCAGGCGGCGGTATCCAATACCGCATCAAAATCTTTTGAGGAAAACAAGAACTCCCTCTTGAACAAAACACCGCTCACCAAGGAACAGTTTGCATCTTGGTTGCCGGAGACCTTATTGGGACTTCCCCTAACATCATCTACCATTAATCTACTCCCCGGTGTTGGATCGTGCACGGCGAATTATAATCAGGGAAATACAAGAATTCGGATTATGATCATAGACGGTGCTGGTGAAAAGGGTGCCAATGGTGTTGCTCCTTACAGAGCTTCGAGCACATTGAATATTGACGACAAAGGTGCCTGGGGAAATACCAAAACGGAAACCGTAAATGGCTTAAAGGCCAAAGTGTCCTATTTGGAAGAGGACAGACTCAATGCATCCATGTTCTATAACGAAAGATTTGCAGTGGATATAAAACTTAACGAACTCACTAGGGAATCCCTTGACCAAATAGCACAGGAATTGAAATTGGAAAAATTGAAAGAAATAGCACTTCAATAACAAATGAAAAATCAAGGCACGACAGGTTTGGATGATCAATCCCGGCGGGAATTTTTCAGACAATTGGTTTTAGGGGGAACTGGAGTTTTTTTGTCTCCGTTACTACTTCAAAGCTGCAGTGGTGAAGATTTGGGCAGACCTCCTTTTGGGGTTTGGCAGGATATGATCAAGGTGTTGGAGCAGAGTCCCGACCATTTTATAGGAAGAAGAAATACCTTGGTTGCCTTAAAAGACCCTGCGGCCATGACCGATTTTGTGCGCGAAAGCTTTCAAATTCTTCCTTGGCAAAGTGATTTTCTGCACCATGCTCCCTATGGTACCATCTATGGTAAACAAATGGCCCTACGCTGTGGACTTGCCACACCAAGGGAAAAGGCCGAAATTTTAAAAGACATGTTGGTAGAGGCCGGTTTTGAGGCCAAAGTGGTTATGGAAGAAACCGAAATAACCGTGGATGAAGCCAAAGCCATCGTTTATCAAAAGTACTCCCCTGATTTTGACCCTCCCATTAGTAAAAAGAAAATGCGCCAATGGCAAAAAGCTTTGGATGTGGTCGAAGGAGAACAAAGAGTGACAGTTATCCTTGATTTTATAGCAAATTCAGAAGCCTTGGCCAATGACCTTTTGAGCAAGATCGATGAAAAATACATACGGGATGTATCTGTCAATTTCAGGTTCAATAAAGCAGCTGTACCCACAGTAGTATTCTATGAAGAAGGTGTGGAGAAATACGCCCATATTTTTGACCCAAAAGTGCCTTCTGGCGAATTACACCCCACTAATCAAAAACAGGCATTCAACAATGCCGGTGAATATAAAGAACCAAAGGACGAAGATATCACCATAACCCTTTCTTGCAGAAATGCTCTGGACCATTGGAACGAAACTGAATTGCTATCCGGAACTTGGAAGCTATCGGAACTATTGGGCAACCAGCTCCAAGTGCAGTTTCTCAACAATATGAGCTTTGAAGAGCAGGCGGTAAAGACCATTTCTCAAATTAGCAGTTTTACCCCTTGTTTGGCACTTCAAGACGTCTATAAGGATGCTACTTATTTGGAAAAACGTTCTTTTTTAGGGGAGCCAATTACCTTGGAAGGTGTAAAAATTTTGGAAAACTACAATCCTGACAGCTTACCAGCGGATGAAGAACCCGGAGCCGTCGCAAAGGTACAATCGTTTGAAGGTACTGTTCTGCCGCAAGCATTTCCTAAAGTACGATTGGAATTGAGTCCGAAAGATGCCCAGGGCAATATCGTTGAAGGGCTTTCAATTGGTAACTTTGAAATT
>JAGQZL010000169.1 GCA_020434915.1 Allomuricauda sp.
CTGGTTCCGCATGTTCGGCAATGTAATTTTCCAGTAAGGGCGACAGGAAATGCATGACTAAATTTTCGCAAAAATATGGAAAAGAACTACATTGGACTCTTAGAAAACCGATTCAACCCTATGTCTACCCCCAAAGCCTTCATTCGAAACGCCACATTGGAAGATTTGCCCGTGCTGCTCAATTTTGAACAGGAAATCATCAAGGCGGAACGACCTTTTGATGTCACCATCAAAGAACATCCTGTGAGCTATTACGATTTGGGACAAATGATTCAAGATCCAAACTCTATGGTGGTGGTTGCAGAAGTTGATGATAAAATTGTGGCCTCAGGCTATGCCATTCCCAAAAAGGCCAGGCATTATTTGGATCATGAGTTGTATGCCTACCTTGGATTCATGTACACCGATGAAGCCTATAGGGGCAGGGGCATCAATGCCCAAATTGTGGAATCCCTGAAACAATGGTCTTTTCAAAATGGGTTTAAAGAGATTCGATTGACCGTGTACAGTGATAATCTTCCGGCTATAAAGGCCTATGAAAAGGTGGGTTTCAAAAAGCACATCATCGAAATGCGGTTGGAACAATAATTACCGTCACAAATCGTATTTTTGACCAAAACCAATTGTACATGACGTTCGAAAATACGCTGGAGTTTGCACAACAGCTCGATGCCCAAGACCATCTTTCAAAATACAGACAGGAGTTCCATTATCCGCAAGTGAATGACAAGGATGTGATTTATTTCACAGGCAATTCATTGGGGTTACAACCAAAACGCACCCAAGGGTTCGTGGATGAAGTGATGAAGGACTGGAAGGAATTGGCCGTGGAAGGGCATTTTTATGCGGACAAGCCTTGGTGGGATTATCACGAGCGATTGGCAGAAGGATTGGGGAAGGTAGTAGGCGCGAAGCCCAAGGAGGTTTCTGTAATGAATACGCTCACGGTGAACCTGCACCTGTTGATGGTTTCCTTCTACCGACCTACCCAAAAACGGTTCAAAATCCTGTGTGAGGAAAAGGCATTTCCCTCCGATCAGTACATGTTGCAGAGTCAAGCGCGGTTTCATGGGTTTAACCCCGATGAAGCCATTGTAGAGGTCAAGAAGCGGGAGGGGGAACATGCATGGCATACGGAGGACATCATCCAAAAAATAAATGAAGTAGGCGATGAACTGGCCTTGGTATTGATAGGCGGTGTCAATTATTATAACGGTCAGGTGATGGACATGGAAGCCATTACAAGGGCAGGGAAAGCAGTTGGTGCCTTTGTGGGCTGGGACTTGGCGCATGCAGTGGGCAACATCAAGTTGAACTTACATGACTGGAATGCCGATTTTGCGGCATGGTGCAGCTACAAATACATGAACAGTGGTCCAGGGAACGCTTCTGGGATTTTCGTGCATGAAAAGCATTTAGGCAGGACGGACATTCCCCGTTTTGAAGGCTGGTGGGGCAATAAGAAAGAGAGTCGGTTTTTGATGAAACCCGAGTTCGACCCCATCGAGTCAGCGGATGCCTGGCAATTGAGCAATCCACCCATTTTGTCCATTGCACCTTATCTGGCTTCTTTGGAACTGTTTGATGAAGTGGGAATGGATGCCTTGATCGCAAAGCAAAAGACCATCGTGGCCTATTTGGAGTTTATCCTCCATGAAATCGATAAAGAGGTCGACAGTACCTTCGAGATCATTACGCCTGAAGACAGGGGTTGTCAGTTATCCGTATTCTTGCATGGTGAGGGTAGGGAACTGTTCGATTATTTGATGAAGCAGGGGGTAATCACCGATTGGCGGGAACCCAACGTGATTCGTTTGGCACCGGCACCATTCTACTGCTCGTTTGAAGATATGTACCATTTTGGCCAAATCTTGAAGCAGGGCATTCTTCAAAAAGGAAAATAAGCAGGCAAGTACCCATTCCAAAACCAACCTCCAATTATGAAATCACTGTTGTTGATTCTTTCCAAATCCAGGTATTTTGCACCGGCTTGGGTATTCACCAGCCTAAACATATGGTTTGGGACCTGGGCCATTTATATCCCTTCGGTAAAGGAGAAACTGGACATCAACAAGGCGGATTTGGGCATTGCCCTGTTTTGTTTGTCACTTGGGGTGTTCACCATCTTTCCGTTTGCCTCCAAAATTGTGAACAAATTAGGGGTAGGAAGAGCTACTTGGTATGCGGTACTGTTCAATTCCATAGGGGCTATGTTCCCGTTATTGGCGCCCAGCTATCCGGCATTAATGGCAAGTCTATTTCTTTTTGGGCTCTGTAATGGTTTCATAGATATTTCCATGAACACTTTGGTGACAGAAATAGAGAAGGAGGACAAGCAAAACTTTATGTCTGCGGCCCACGGTTTTTTTAGCTTGGGTGGCATACTGGTTGGCTTGAGCAGCTTTTTGATTCCCTTGATTGGAAATCCACCGTTGCATATGGCCATCGTGGTAGGGTTGGTGTTGGTGGTGAATTTCTTTTTACGGAAAAACTACATTCATATTTTGGCCGCGCCAGTGGAAAAGGAACCTTTCAGTTTTAAATTGTTCAAGCCATTGTTGTTGCTGGGTATTATTGGTTTTGTGTCAATGGGCAGTGAAGGAGCCATTATCGACTGGAGTGGATTGTATTTAAAGGAAGTGGCCTTGGCCCCCGAATTCTTGATCGGAGCTGGTTTTTTGGCTTTTTCCACCACCATGACGTTGGGACGGTTTTTAGGTGATGGCATCAGCGCCAAGATTGGCTCGGTCAAAATTGTGGCTTTGGGAGCAGGTGTCGCCATTGCAGGGTATGCCTTGGTATTGTCCCAATTGACTATTTTGGCAATCATTGGTTTCGCCCTTTGCGGATTGGGCTTTTCGGTGATGGTGCCGGAACTGTTCCGGATAGGGGGCAATGTAAAAGGTGTGGATTCATCCCAAGGAGTGGCCTTTATTGCGGGAACTGGCTATTCAGGGTTTCTGTTGGGCCCTGTGATTTTGGGATTTTTGGCGGAAAGTTTTTCCTTGGTCTATAGTTTTATGTTGTTGCTCGCCAGTGCCCTGTTGGTTTTTGGAATCACTTTCTTATTGAAGCGTAGGGGATAAATTGGCAACGTGCAACATCAAAATATGCCAATGTATCTTTATTTTTTAATGGGCAAATCTTGGACCTACCGGGAATTCAACAAACCCATATCATCCAAAACTTGGGTCAATTGTTTTTCATCGATTGGTTTTACAATATAGCTGCTCACCACCTCATAGTTTTTGGCTTTTTCCTTATCAGAAGGGTTGATGGAGGAGCTTACCACATAAATGACCACCTTTTTCCTGTTTTGATGGGGTATCATAACGAAATCATCAAGAAACCCCCAACCGTCTTTTATTGGCATGTTTAAATCTAGAAAGATAATGGAGGGCAATTTTTCACCTTTGTCCAAAAGTTGCATCAATGCGTCCATGGCTTCCTGTCCGTTGTGAAAAACCATTACTTCATTGGAGAACTTTACTTTCTTCAACAGTACTTTCATCCCAAATTGGTGAATAGGGTCATCATCTACAACAAAGGCAATATCCAAAAAATTCATGATTGTTGGTTTTTAAGTAAGGTGACTTCAAAGGTGGTTCCAGCCAAAGGTTGGCTGTCCACGGTAATTTTTCCTCCCATGGACTCTATTTGGTTCTTGGTGATAAAAAGTCCAATACCACGTGCATCTTCATTGCCATGGAATGTTTTGTACATACCGAAAAGTTTTTCTCCAAACTTCTCCAAATCAATCCCAAGGCCATTGTCCGCAACCGTTAAAACAACAGTCTCATACCTTTCCTCAGCTTTGATGGATATGATTGTAGGTTTTTTGTTCAAATCCTTGTATTTGATGGCATTGGTCACCAGGTTGAGGATAATGCTTTCTAGGTAGGCCACCACGCCCCTCACTTCCAGTTTTTGGGGTACATCAGTTTCAATGACGACCTTGTTTTCCTCGATCAATGCTTGTATATCTGCCAACACCTTATTCACCAAGGGGTACAACTGAACTGATTTTAGCTTCTGGTCGGTTTCAAGCTTTACCTGTACCACTTCGTTCAGATGGGAAATGGTGTCGTTTAGTCCTTGGGATGCCTTGCCCAACATCCCCAAACTGTCCTTTCGTATTTCCTCGTCCAGCGATTCATCCTTGGCAAATTCACTGATCATGGTCAAATTTGCAGCATGCGATCGTAGATTGTGGGAAACAATATGGGCGAAATTCATTAAGCTGTTGTTCTGGTTGGTGGTCAGCTCCAATAGTCCCTTTAACTTCTTTTCTGACTTGATTCTGGAAGAGATGTCCACAATCTGTGAAATGAAATGGGAAATTTCCCCATCAATGTTTCGCGCAGCGGTAACCGTTAGGATCACATAGACCAATTGTCGGTCTTTGTTGAAGTATCTTTTTTCAATTTGATAGGTGCTCCTTTTTCCTTTGATGAGCTCGTTTAGAAGAATAAGGTCAATTTCGAGGTCATCAGGGTGTGTAATATCCTGAAAAGTTAGGCTAAGCAATTTTTCCTTGGTATAGCCGAGGCTATTGCACAGACTTGCATTAACATCTATGAACCTTCCATTCCGTGCCACCAAGGCCATTCCAATCGAGGAGTTTTCCAAGGTTCCTTTGAGCGACTCCTCACTGTTCAATAGTTGGAGTTGTGCCTTTTTACGTTTGTCTATATCTTGAAAGGTGCCTACGATCCGTACACATTTTCCGTTCAGCATTTCTGGTTCCCCAATGGCCCTGACCCAAATAAAGTTTCCTTTGGCAGTGACGATCTGTAATTCCGAGTCCCATTTTTTGCCCAACTCAATGCCTTCATTAACCAATTGGGTAATGGTATCCCTGCTATACCCTTCTCTATAAAATGAAATCCCGGTCTCCAAATTGGGAACATAGTCCTGAGGAACCTCGTGGATCTCCTTTGTCATGTTGGACCAGTAAATGGTGTTTTTGATGAGGTCCACTTCCCAACCTCCTATTCTGGCAACTTGTTGCGATCTCACCAAAAGGTCTTCCTCCCGTCTTTTATGGGTTACATCTTCCAAGATGATTAGGGCATTGGGTGTAACTCCTTGCCCATCGTTCAAAAGACTGACCTTCCAATCGTACCAAACGGCATTTCCATTTTCCTGAATAATTCTTTTGGAATCGGAACGATGTTTGATGCCCTCCAGGCAATAGTTGATGTCCAATCTTAGTTCTTCGGGGAGTTCCGGCATGGAATCGAAAAAGTTTTGACCCTTGATGGATGAATCCAACCCAAACATGGTCAACCACTGCTTTGAAAAGTCCACAAAAGACTTTTCTCTATCAAGTATGGCAAACGGAATGGAAGTGTTGCGAAGAATGGATTTTTCAGTAGTCATTGAGGTTATTTGAATCTTAAAGTTAACACAACAGGATTAATCCTACAATAAATCACCTAAATTCACCTAGGAAACAGCTGTTTTTTGTAAGGTAACAGCCTTATTTTAAAGTTGTTTTGGGATAAAATAAGATTCTGGATCACAGCTCAAAAATAGGGATTGGTACCCTACTAAAATCTTGTCTCACCGTTCGTATTACATTTTAGGGTACTTTTTATAAGCGATTTTTTCAATTTCGGGCTCTGAAAATCCATTTGCCCTTAATTCCCCGCAATACGTTGCCCTTAATCCTGCTAAATCATCAAATGGGTAATCTGTTAGAATGGATGTATGTTCTTCCGCTTCTTTTTCTTGCCATTCTTTATTTAGAATTCCGAGTAAATCCAATTGTTTCGCAAAAATAATCCGCCTACCATCTTTATCCGCTATTCTATGTTGCAGTTCGTAATCGCAGGCCATACTAAAAGTAACGGAAGAAAAAATCCAATAGAGCAGGTCATTTAGATCGGAAGTGATTTTTCGTTCGTATTCTTGCCCTCTTTCAGAAATCACATAATAATAAAGTCCAGATGGGTCCACTTCAATGTTTGGCGTGGCACCGCCCCTTGGGGTGCTGAAAGTGGGTAAAAGGTGATTCGGTGCATTGATTTTTTTCGCCAGATCAAAGGTTACGTTTTGTATTTCGCCTATTGTTTTTACCATTGTCTTGGAGTTTGTCCCTTACCGACTTTTGTTGGATTTATGCAATGAAAACTTGTACAGATGTTTCCAATTCAGTCTTTCTGAAATTTTGATCTTTGATTGATCAAGACCATGTTCAATTGTTCACGGAACAGGATAAACAACTATTCTGCCTTCACGCTAAGCCCTGTAAAATACAAGCTCACATTGCTCCCTGGCCTGCTATATTTTTGGGCTAATTGCAGGCCGCCCATTTCTACATAAT
>JAGQZL010000016.1 GCA_020434915.1 Allomuricauda sp.
AACCTCTACACCGGCCACTTGCAAGACTCCACCAAAATTGGTCTGCACTAATACGCCCACGGTATACCCGCCGGATTGTTTGGGGAGTACTCGGGATGCAGTTCCGATACCGCCCTTAAATCCAAAACAAACGGTGCCCGTTCCGGCTCCCACATTGCCTTCAGCCACAGGACCGGTTTTGGCATTTTGGATGGCTTGCAGCACATCCTTTTCTGTGACATGTCGGCCACGGATATCGTTGAGGTAGCCATCGTTGGTTTCACCCACCACTGCATTCACCGAACGGACTTCCTCATTCCCTTCCTGATTCAACGTATAACCAATCAACGCATTCATGGCTGTGGGCACACTCAAGGTATTGGTCAAAATGATGGGTGTTTCCAGATTCCCCAATTCCTTTACTTGGGTGTAGCCCGCCAACTTTCCGAATCCATTGCCCACATAAATGGCCGCAGGCACTTTTTCCTGAAAGATATTCCCGGCGTGTGGCAGTAGGGCCGTGACCCCGGTTCGGATGTTTTCCCCATTGATCAAGGTGGTGTGCCCTACCTGTACTCCGGGCACATCGGTAATGGCATTGAAAGCACCCGGTTTAAGCACTCCAATTTCTACACCATGATCGCGAAGTCGGTTTTGGGAAAACATCAGCAACGGGAATAGGATAAACACATAACAAAGGCTCCGAGTTGGTTTTGGCATGGCATCAGGTTTATCGTTTGACCGTACTTACGGTTACCAACAATTGCCCCACATGCCGTTGACTGTGCTCGGCCGAATGAAACAGCAATCCGATGACGGTTGAGGGTAATTTTTTGCGTCCCACATAACGCGCTTCGGTAAGCGTGTTTTCAGGGATTGTCTTAAAATAATCCAAAGCTTCGTTGACCTTTTCTTCAAAATGGGCAATCAGTTGCTGGGAAGTAGGAGCGTCTTGTCCATTCCCTTCATTTTTTAAATATGCCAGTTGCTCTTCGGTCAATGGATCCCCTTTCGCATAGGTGAGCAAGCGATCCAACACGCCTGTCAAATGCCGCAAATGAAACCCCACCGAAGCCCTATCCAAAAGATTTTCCCAAAGTTGCTCCTCGGGAAAATCCATCAAATAGGCTTTTACTTCTCGCACCGACTGCAGCAAGGCATGCGCTGCTGGTTGCAATAGTGGCGGTATTTTGGGGATTGGGCCACTCAACCAATACTCCTCTTGGGGTGTCGGTGAATTTTGTTTTTCCATTTTTTAAAAATCCCGATAATCGCCGGACAAATAAGTATTGGCCTTGTCTTCTTTAAATCGGGCGGTTTCCGCGTCCCAATGCAAGGTTTCTCCAGGGAAACGACCTGCAATGGTACCCAACAATATGGTCTCGGTCAAACGGGCGGCATAATCAAAAGGTGCGGTGGTTTCCCCTTTACCCAAACAGGCATCCACAAATTGGTGGTAGTGCTTTGGACCTTCCGTTTCATAATTTCGGATGGGTTCACCCAAGTTATGCTCGGCCGAAACTTTGGCAATTTCCTTGGAAATGTCCACATACTTGCCCTTTCTGATTTTCTTGGGCAATTGCATAAAGTGGGGCAGCAACAATCGTCCTTTTTCGCCCACGAACATGGCACCTTGTTCCGGAAGCTCATTTTCAGCGGCGACTTTGGCATCGAGGGACATTTTATCCTTCATGTTTTCTGCTGCTGCGGCTTTGCCATTCTTGTCCATGGTCATACCCGGTAACAATAAATCTTCGTGCATGGCCGGTGCTCCTGGTCCATCATACCACACCCACTTTAAGGTCTTGGTGGTGTAGGGCGTCTGTGGAAATTCGTAGGTGACCGTGTTGTGTTCGGGGAACCCAAATCCGTTGGTAGGCCTACATTCTGTTTTGATGGTTCTGGGGACATCCAGTTCCAAGGCATTGTAGGGGGTATCAAAAATATGCACGCCCATATCGCCCAAGGTACCGCACCCGTAGTCCATCAGTTTTCGCCAATTACCAGGGTGATACATCCCCTCTTTGTAGGGACGCTCTTTGGAGGTGCCCAACCAAAGGTTCCAATCCAACTGTGCGGGAACTGTGTCTTCACCTTCGGGTAGCGGACCATCGTATCCCCAGTTTTTGGGTGACCACGCATGCACGGTGTGTACCTTGCCAATAATCCCCGATTGGATCAACAACGTAGCCAGCTTATAATCGTAAAAGGAGTGCACTTGAATGCCCATTTGGGTCACCAATCCTTTTTCGGCGGCCATTTTTTTCATGGCGCGGGATTCCGACACATAATGCGTCAACGGTTTTTGGCAGTATACCGGTTTGTTCATTTCCATGGCCATCAAGGATGCTGGTGCATGGGTATGGTCGGGGGTGGAAACGATCACTGCATCGATTTCATCGCCCATTTCTTCCAACATGGCCCGATAATCAAAAAACACACGGGCACCAGGGTGCATTTTGTGGGCCGTAGCTAAATTGACGGCATCCACATCGCAAAGTGCCACCACATCCACGGAACCGTGGGATGAAATGGCCTTCAGGTCCTCCATGCCCATGTTACCGACACCGATATGCGCGGTACGCAGTTTGTCTTTGGGGAGACCTCCTTTTAATATGGATGGTGCCAGCATGATACCCAAGGCACCCACACTACTTTTCTTTAAAAACTCTCTTTTATTCATGGTTGGGTGGATTATAATTTTTTGATTTTGATATTTCGGAACCAAATCGGGCTCGCATGGTCTTGAAGGGCAATGTAGCCTGTTTTAAACTTGCCATAATCGGGTGCATTGTCCCATTTTCCGGAACTCTTTTTGGCATTCCATTCTTCGGACCAAGGGACAAACTCCAATAATTTTTTACCGTTGAGCCAGTGTTCCACTTTTTCGGGGGTGAAAACAATTTTGGAAGAATTCCATTCCATTACCGGATTCAGTTGCTTTTGCGATTCATCTGCCACATGCATGGCATAATCGGCTCCCGTTTTTTGCCAATCCTGAAGTAACTCCGGATGCTCTGCGCCAAACTGGGAATTATACCCCACCAAATCGTGGATGTTGGCATAGTTTTCGTCATCGATCAACTGGTATTCAGGAGACACAACCGGAGGGCCGTCATAGCCTTCCTTTACATGGTAAAAAATACCGCTGTTGCCGCCTTCGGGGATTTTCCATTCCAGATATAACTCGAAATTATCGAACTCCTCGGCACCATACAGAATGTCCTTTCCGCCGTTATAATTTTGTTCCAGACCAAGTTGGGTGTCAAAGGTGAGGGTACTGTCCTTGATGGTCCATCCAGGCGGAAGGGAATCCATATTGTAGCCCCGCCATCCTTCCAAACTGGAGCCGTCAAAAAGATAGACCCATTCGGAGTCCTTATCGGTAATGGTTTCGGAAGTTGTTGTTTCGTCTTTTTGAGGTGATTGGTTCTTGCAAGCCGCAATGAGAAGAATTGCCATTGCCAGCTTTAAAAATTTGTTCATTGTTTAGTTTTTGGTTTTATATGAAGGGTTAAAGTACAAAATAATGGACAACTTTTTTCTCCTTTTTCATTACATTTAAGGCTGACTAACTCAACACTTTAAAAATGAAGACTTGCTTTTTCAGGTTCGGTATGCTAATGCTTGCCGCAACCCTTTTTACTTCTCCCATTCATTCCCAACGAAACAAGAAAAACCAAAGTGTCCCGGCATATCCTGAAGACCTGTATTCCAGTTTGGAGTATCGATTGATCGGCCCCTTCCGAGGTGGACGTTCCGCTGCTGTGACCGGTGTTCCGGGGGAGCCCAATCTATTTTATTTTGGGGCAACCGGAGGTGGTGTTTGGAAAACCACAGATGGCGGCCGTAGCTGGGATAATATTTCCGATGGGTATTTTGGAGGGAGTGTCGGTGCCGTGGAAGTGGCGCAAAGCGACCCCAACGTGATCTATGTTGGAGGTGGCGAGGTGACCGTTCGAGGAAACGTATCCAGCGGTTATGGCGTTTGGAAAACGGAAGATGCAGGTAAGACCTGGCAAAAGGCAGGTTTGGAAAAAAGCAGGCACGTACCGCGCATCCGTGTGCACCCCACCGATTACAATACCGTGTATGCAGCTGTTTTGGGTGATATTTACAAGCCCACCAAAGAAAGAGGGGTGTATAAAAGTACCGATGGCGGTAAATCATGGAAGCAGATCCTCTTTGTAAATGACCATGCCGGTGCTGTGGATTTGACTTTTGATCCCAATAACCCACGTATTTTGTATGCTGCCACTTGGAGAGTGCAGCGTACGCCCTATAGCTTAAGCAGTGGTGGCGATGGGTCTGCGCTTTGGAAAAGTACTGATAGTGGCGAGACATGGACAGAGATTTCCAAAAACGAAGGATTCCCTAAAGACACCTTGGGTATTATCGGCGTTGCCGTATCCCCAGTAAATAGTGACCGCGTTTGGGCCATTGTGGAAAACAAGGACAAGGGAGGTTTATACCGATCTGAAGACGGGGGAAAAAAATGGAGCTTGGTCAACGAAGAGCGCAAAATTCGTCAACGTGCTTGGTACTATACCCGTGTGTATGCCGATACCAACGATGAGGATTTGGTGTATGTGCTAAACGTACAATATCATAAAAGTACTGATGGAGGTAAGACTTTTAGCACCTTCAATGCACCACATGGTGACCACCATGATTTATGGATTGCCCCTGAAAATTCGAAGCGTATGGTCATTGGCGATGATGGGGGTGCCCAGATCAGTTATGATGGTGGTGAAACTTGGAGTACCTATTACAACCAGCCTACCGCACAGTTTTATAGGGTAGTCACGGACAATGCTTTCCCGTATCGTATTTATGTGGCCCAGCAGGACAATTCCACCTTGAGAATTAATTACAGAAGTGATGACAACTCCATTGGAGAGGATGATTGGGAAGAAACTGCTGGAGGGGAGTCTGCCCACATTGCTGTGGATCCAAAGGATAACGATATTGTCTATGGTGGAAGCTATGATGGGTTTTTGACACGTGTCAACCACAAGAACAAAACCGTTCGGGGCATCAATGTGTGGCCGGACAACCCAATGGGCCATGGTGCTGAAGACATGAAATACCGCTTTCAATGGAATTTCCCTATCATTTTCAGTAAGCACGACCCCAATAAACTGTATACCTTCTCCAACCATGTACACATGACCACCAATGAAGGTCAAAGTTGGGAGTTGCTCAGTGGAGATTTGACCCGAAACGACCCCACCAAATTGGTTTCCAGTGGAGGGCCTATCACCCAGGACAATACCAGTGTAGAATACTATTGTACCATTTTTGCAGCCAACGAAAGCCCGTTGAAGGAAGGGTTGTTGTGGGTAGGTAGTGATGACGGACTGATCCATGTGACCAAGGATGGAGGTAAGAATTGGGAAAATGTGACCCCGACCAATATGCCGGAATGGAACATGATCAACAGTATTGAACCCTCCGCATTTGATGAAGGCACCTGTTATGTGGCCGCTACCCGTTACAAGTTGGGGGATTTTAAACCGTATTTGTACAAAACCACGGATTACGGAAAATCCTGGACCTTGATCACCAATGGCATCGAGGATGAGCATTTTACCAGAGTGGTTCGCGAAGATCCCAAGCGAAAAGGATTGTTGTATGCAGGGACAGAAACAGGAATGTACATTTCGTTTGATGATGGAAAGAATTGGGAGAAATTCCAGTTGAATCTGCCCATTGTGCCCATTACCGATTTGACCATTAAGGATGACAATTTGATTGTGGCCACCCAAGGCCGAAGCTTGTGGGTCATTGACGACCTTACCGTATTACATCAATTAGACAGTGCCAAGAAATCTGCCAATGCCGTATTGTTCCAGCCAAGGGACAGCTACCGTACCAAGGGCAACGTTTCCAGAAGGCCATCGAAGACGGAAGGGCAGAATTTGCCCAATGGAGTGATCACCCATTTTTATCTGAAGGATGTTGCCGAAAAGGACAGCATTGCCCTAACGTATACCAAAATGAATGGGGATACCTTGGCATCGTACAGCACCTACAGTAAGGAAAAAAACAAGAAGCTGGAAGTCAAAAAAGGAGGAAACACCTTCGTGTGGGATACCCGAGGCAAAGGAGCCGAACGTTTGCAAGGAATGATCTTATGGTGGGCCAATTTGAACGGGGCCAAAGCAGTTCCTGGTTCCTACAAGGTAAGTTTGAGCGTCAATGGAGCAACGCAAACCGAAGAGTTCGCCATTTTGCCAGATCCAAGGGCCGAGGTTTCTGTGGCCGATATGCAAAAGCAGTACGATTTTATCACGGACATCAACGAAACAGTGGATCGTGCCCACCAGTCCATTAAAAAGATCAGGGCCATCAATGGCAAGCTTGATGAATTTATGAAAAAGTACAAGGACAATGAGACTACCAAGGACTTGGTCGCCAAAGCCAAAAAGATGAAAGAGGAATTCAGTGAAATTGAAAAGGCCTTATACCAGACCAAGAACCGAAGTGGCCAGGACCCCTTAAACTTCCCGATTAAGTTGACCAATAAATTGGCCCATTTGAACAGCTTGGTTTCCATTGACGATTTTCCACCCACGGAACAGGATATCACTGTAAAGAATGAACTTTCTGGACAGATAATGGAGCAATTGTCAGCCTTTGATACTTTGGTCGATAAGGAAATAGCAGCTTTCAATGATGGGTTCAACAAACTCCAATTGGATTATCTCAGCATTGATCAATAATACCAATGCCCTTTTGTCAGCTGGTAAAAGGGCATTTTTTTAAACAGCATACCCGCACAAATACCACCAGACCATGAAAAAACTTTTTTTTCTTCTATGTTTCATTATGGGCACAACGATGTTTGCCCAAACTGCCAATGACTATTTTCAACCTCTAAAATTTAGGAACATTGGCCCATTTCGTGGGGGTCGTTCCGTAACGGCCAGTGGAGTTGTTGGTCAGCCCATGACCTATTACATGGGGACCACGGGAGGTGGCCTTTGGAAAACTACCAATGCAGGAGGACGCTGGGACAATATTTCCGACGGCTATTTTGAAATGGGGTCGGTGGGAGCAGTGGCAGTATCAGCGTCCAATCCCAATATCCTGTACTGTGGGATGGGGGAACATGCACCTCGTGGTGTAATGACCTCCTATGGCGATGGAATGTACCGCTCCAACGATGCGGGAAAGACATGGGTCAAACTGGGCCTTGAAAAAACCCAGCACATTTCACGAATCATCATCCATCCTACGAACCCGGATGTGGTGTATGTGGCAGCCCAAGGGGCACTTTATGCTCCCAATAAGGAAAGGGGCGTATATCGTTCCAAGGATGGTGGTAAAACCTGGGAGAATATACTTTTTGTGGATGAGGGTACAGGTGCCGTTGAACTTTCCATGGATGCCAATAACCCCTTGACACTCTATGCAGCCATGTGGGAGTATCAAAGAAAGCCGAACATCGTGGTCAGTGGTGGCCCGGGAAGTGGACTGTACAAAAGTACCGATGGAGGGGATACTTGGACAGAATTGACCGAAGGCCTTCCAGAAGAAAAAGGCAAAATGGCCATTGCGGTCAGTCCGGCAAACTCGGACAAGGTGTATGCCTTGATCGAAAGTGATTCCAACCAGGATAAAGGTGGTCTGTTTGTTTCCAATGATGCTGGAAAAAGCTGGAGCATGGTCAGCGGGGATAATCGATTGGTACAAAGAGCTTGGTATTATATTGAGGTGTTTGCAGACCCAAATGATGAGGATACGGTGTATGTGCTGAGTGCCAATATGTTCCGTTCCGAAGATGGGGGTAAATCATGGGAGACCATTTCGGTGCCCCATGGCGATACCCACGAGCTATGGATCAATCCGAACGACTCCAACAACATGGTTTTGGCGGATGATGGCGGGGCTACCATCACATTTGATTATGCCAAAAACTGGACCTTGCCTTACAACATGCCCACTGCACAGTTTTACCGTATCAATACCGACAATCTATTCCCCTACAATATTTATGGGGGACAGCAGGACAACACTTCCGTAAAGATTGCAAGTCTTTCCGTAGGTCGATGGAGCATTAGCCAAGAAGACTGGCATTATGCTGCCGGTGGGGAAAGCGCCTTTTTGGCGTTTGACCCCGATAATCCACGCTACGTGATGGGTGGTAGCTACTTGGGAACCATCGAAATACTGGACATGGAGTCCAAAATGTCCACCGACGTCATGGCCGCCCCCATCCAATATTTGGGCAGGGAGGCTAGGAACATGAAATACCTCTACAATTGGAATGCCCCGATCATTTGGTCCAAGCATGAACCAGGCACTTTTTACCATGGTGCCCAATTGGTATTGCGCACTCGCGACAATGGGATTACCTGGGAAGAAATATCCCCGGACCTTACTCGAGACCAAGACGAGTTACAAGGGAATGGCGGGGGACCTTATACCAACGAAGCAGTTGGCGCCGAGAACTATGGGACCTTGGCTTACATCATCGAATCTCCGCACGAAAAAGGAGTTTTGTACACCGGAAGCGATGATGGTTTGGTACATGTGACCAAAAATGGAGGCGAATCTTGGCAAAACATCACCCCAAAAGGGTTACAGGAATGCTTGGTGAACGCCATTGAAGTATCGCCCCATGACCCTGGCACGGTATATTTGGCAACTACCCGTTACAAGTTCAATGACTATACCCCGGCTTTGTATAAAAGCACGGATTATGGAAAAACATGGACCAACATCAGCAGTGGAATTCCCTACGGGGCATTTACGCGAGTGGTTCGTGAAGATCAAGAACGCAAGGGACTATTGTATGCAGGAACCGAAAAGGGACTTTACATTTCTTGGAACGATGGAAAAAATTGGGAATCCCTTCAATTGAACTTGCCCAAGACACCCATCACCGATTTGAAAGTGCATCAAGGTGATTTGATTGTGGCCACATCCGGAAGGTCGTTTTGGATTTTGGACAATATTACAACTTTGGCACAGTACAAAGGCTCAGCCAATGAGATGGCGATCTATAAACCGGAAGATGCCCTTCATGGTTTTTGGGGTAGCCCCATGAACAGCAGTTCCAAAAGTGTTAACGGCACCAATCCGTACGAAGGGGTCAATCCTGCCAACGGTATGGTCATCTATTACAACTTGCCCAAGGCCATGGCCGGTACGGAAGTAAACATGGAAATTAAAAACAGTCAAGGGAAAGTAGTACGTGCGTTCAGCTCCAAAAAAGATGAGAGTTATGTGCCCCACAACGGCGGTGGTGCCCCACCAGCACCCGTTTTGGGAACCGAAAAGGGGTTGAATCGTTTTGTTTGGGATTTAAAGACTCCTATCATGCCTGGGATTCCAGGTGTTTATATTGAAGCCAATTTTACGGGGCACAAAGTACCGCCCGGCAATTACACCATCAATTTGATGGCAGATGGAAAAACCGTATCCACCCAAGGAATGGTGGTGCCTACCCCGAATACAGGCATGACCCAGGAACGTTTTGAGGAGCAGGACCGATTTATGAATGAGTTGGAGGCCAATCTTACCGATATGCATAATAAGGTGAATACGTTGTACAAGGTTCAAGGTCAATTAAAAGATTTGATGAAAGATTTGGACAGTGAAGAACTTAAAAAAGAAGGTCAGTCCCTTTTGGATAAATTAAGGGCTTGGGATGAAGATATGGTGCAACGGAAATCACAGGCGTATGACGATGTGGAGAATTTCCCGAACAAGTTTACGGCCGAGTACCTATTTTTGATGAACCAAAGCAATAGCTCCTTGCCACGGGTCAATAAATCTTCCATAGATCGAAGAAACGAATTGGATACCCAATGGGTAGGATTGAAACAAAGGGCCGAGACCTTGATGAACACAGACATTCCCAATTTCAACAAAAAGCTTTGGGAAAATGGGGTAGGGGCCATCAGAATGTAAAAAACTTAAACCGTGCTGTACAATTATATAAAATCCCTGCATTTGATATTCGTAGTGACCTGGTTTGCAGGTCTGTTCTACATTCCTCGACTGTTCATCTACCATATTGAGGCATGGCAAAAGCCATCACCGGACAAAGAGATCCTGTCCGAACAGTTAAAGTTGATGACCAAACGATTGTGGTACATCATCACCTGGCCTTCCGCCATTTTGTGTACGGTCTTTGCCGTTTGGTTGTTGGTTTTGATGCCCGGTTGGCTGGAGCAACCATGGATGCATGTGAAACTGGCCTTTGTGGTGCTACTTTTTGTATATCATATGAAGTGCCATCAAATCTTTAAACAGATGCAACGGGATGAGGTAAAGTACACCTCTCAATTTATGCGCATCTGGAACGAAGTGGCCACCATCATCCTGTTTGCAGTGGTGTTCTTGGTAATCCTGAAAAGTGCGTTCAACTGGATTTATGGAATAGTCGGGATGTTTGTGCTAATGATTCTGTTGATGCTGGGAATCAAGCTGTACAAAAGATATCGGGAGAAACATCCAAATGCCTAGGTGCTGGCATCTAAATGGGCAAAATTGCGGCTTGGCTCGATAATTGATTAAATTTAGCATCAAATCAGGCAGTTTTGTTCAGAAAGCTCTCCTTACGGTCCCGGATTTTCTTCGCCATGATCACATTAGTGGTCATTGCCTCCATTTTGATTGCGGGGGTAACGGTCTATCAATACAAGGAGCAGGGCAAGGACTATCATAAAGACAGGCTGGAACGAAAGGAAGAACAAGTACTGAAGAGTGTTTTGTACGCCCTGAAAGAAACGACCTATCCAGTCACCACAGAAAATCTTCCACTCATTTTTAAAGAGGAGATCTATGAGATTGCCGATGTCCAAAATGTAAACTTCAACATCTACGATCTGGAGGGAAACTTGATCAAAAGTTCCCGACCCACCTTTTCGGCCGATTCCATTTCAGCTTGTTTGGATGCCACTATTTTGAATTATTTGAGGGACAGTGGCGACAATCATTTTGTGGAGGAAAAGAGGGCTGCTGGGGACAATTATCAGGCCACCTACACCTATATCACCGATTTAAAGTTCAAGCCCATCGGTATTCTGAACCTGCCTTATTTTGAAGATAACAGTTTCAATAACAAGGAGTTGAAGGAATTCTTGTTCCGATTGGGGATGGTCTATGTTCTGATGCTTTTAGCGGCCATTGTCCTGGCCTACTTCATTTCCAAATACATTACGCGCTCCCTACAGACCATTTCAGATAAGATGGATCGCACCAACCTGACCCGCCAAAACGAGAAAATCTATTTGGAGACCCCGGGGGAGGAAATTGGTAAACTGGTGGATTCCTACAACCGTATGATAGACGAACTGGAGGAAAGCGCCGTAAAGCTGGCGCGAAGCGAACGGGAACAGGCATGGCGGGAAATGGCCAAACAGGTGGCCCATGAGATCAAAAATCCGTTGACGCCCCTTCGCTTGACCGTACAGAGTTTTGAGCGCAAGTTTGACCCCAATGATCCAGACATCCAAAAAAAGGTGAACGAGTTTTCCAAGACCCTGATCCAACAGATAGACACCATGAGCAACATTGCCACGGCGTTCTCCAGTTTTGCCGACATGCCGGCACAACAAAACGAGACCCTGAACGTGGTGAAGGTGGTGAGACTCGCCCTTGAAATTTTCAATGAGGATTTTATCCACTTTATTTCGGACGAAGAGCAGATCATTGCCAAATTGGACCGTACCCAGTTGATCCGAGTCATCACCAATTTGGTCAAGAATGCCATACAGGCCGTTCCCGATGTGGAATCACCCCGGATATTGGTCACGGTGGCCTCGGAAGGGAATCAAGTAAAGATTTCCGTTGCGGATAACGGTGTAGGGATATCGGACGAGTTTCGGGAGAAGATATTTGAGCCCAAGTTCACCACCAAATCAAGCGGAACTGGCCTAGGTCTGGGAATGGTGAAGAATATTGTGGAAAACTATGGCGGAACCATTAACTTTACTTCGCAAGTAGGAAAGGGAACGGTTTTCTGCGTCAAATTTCCAAAGGAACAGCAAAAATGATCATCCGCTGGAGGCTCTATCCAGCAAAAAAACATATCATGGACTACGAGAACATCTACATTGAGGAAGAAAACAATTTGGCCACCATCACCATCAACCGACCCAGCAAATTGAATGCACTCAACAAAAGGACCATTGAGGAACTGCATGTGGCCTTTAAGGAGTTGGAAGAGGACAAAGACATCAAGGCCATCATTATTACTGGGAGTGGGGAAAAAGCCTTTGTGGCCGGTGCCGATATTTCGGAGTTTGCCCATTTTTCGGTGAAGGAAGGTCGTCAATTGGCCGCCATGGGACAGAAAAATCTTTTCAATTTAATAGAAAACCTCTCGACCCCGGTCATAGCTGCCATCAATGGGTTTGCGCTTGGTGGAGGTCTGGAATTGGCCATGGCATGTCATTTTAGGATAGCCAACAGCAATGCACGGATGGGACTGCCCGAAGTTTCTTTGGGGGTAATCCCCGGCTATGGGGGAACCCAGCGCCTTCCTCAGCTAATAGGTAAGGGAAGGGCCATGGAAATGATCATGACGGCCGGTATGATCGATGCAGACAAAGCCTTTGCGTACGGTTTGGTGAACCATGTGGTGTCCCCGGAGGAATTGTTGCCCGTTTGCCATAAAATAGCAGGCAGGATATCGAATAATTCCACTGTGGCCATAAAACATGCAATAAAAGCAGTAAATGCTGGTTTTAAGTATGACGCAGACGGCTATACCGTGGAGATTGACGCTTTTGGCCATTGTTTTGGCACGGACGATTTTAAGGAAGGAACGTCCGCCTTTTTGGAAAAAAGAAAAGCAGATTTCCCGGGCTCATGACCGTTGGCGCTAACCAGGCCAGACCATGAAGAAACAATTTGTCCTATTTTGCATCCTACTTGCAGGATGGATGGCTTCGGCGCAGAAAATGCCCGTGAGCTATAATTTCGGTGAAAAGTACAACGATCGTTACCGCTATTCCAACCTCATGACCATTGATGAAGATGGTTCTGGGGGCTATATCCTTGTTCGGGCGTATTATCAGGGATTGATCCTGAAACCCAAGGGATATTTGATAGAACATTACAATAGCAATCTGGAACTTGTATCGGAATACAACTACAAGATCAAAGGACTGGACTTTGTGGATGGTTTCCTGAAAAATGGTCAGTTGCACCTGTTGTTCCTGAACTACAACTATGACCGTGGACAATATGAATACTGGGTGCATTCGAGCCCGATCATTGCCTTTAATTTTAAGACCCAACAGCTACTTTCCATCGCTTCGGAAGAAGTGAACAATCCCGTGGACAAGAACTATTACAATAGAAATTTTTCCAACGGGTTCACCACTTCCATATTGTTTGATGAAGCCAAAAGGGGATTTGTCATCAGCACCCATCACAAAAAGGGTAAGAGTGACAAGCACATCATCCATTTGTTTGATACGGCGTTGAACAAAAAGTTCGAATTTGATTTTTCCGATGAAATAGAGGAAAAGAACTACGCCTTTGAGAACGTGGCTTTTTCACCCGATATGCAAACCGCATACATTGTGGGGAAAGCCTATTTTAAAAAGAAGCGGTTTCGGGTAGATGAACGCAAGTTCCAATATGAATTGATCAAAGTATCGCAATACGGTACCCAAACCCAATCGTTTGTGGACCCTGGCAAATATCCGGAGGCATTGTATCCCATTGTATTGAGGAACAGACTGGTCTGTGTGGGCTTTTATGCCGATAGAAAGGACAACAGATATAACGGTATCGCCTATTTTAATGTTGATGCCAATACCTTGGACATCCAAACTCAAAAATACAATCCCTTTTCCCAACAGTTCATGGATGACAAATTTGGTAGGGATGAGGACAAGGTGGTAAAGAATTTGGTCTTCAAAGGTGTGGAAGTGACCCCAAGTGAAGAGATTTTCTTTAATGCCGAAGAGTATTTTGTGACTACAGGTATGGAAGTGACCGGAGCTGGGCAACGTGTAAAGATTGAAAGGTTTCACCACAACGACATCGTAAGTGTGAAGCTGGGTCACAACGGAACCATGGAATGGGCGAGGAACATCAACAAGGCAGAAGTGACCCAAGGAGACGGTGCCTATGCTTCCTACAGTTCCTATTGCCAAGGAGGCAAGACCTATTTCTTTATCTGCACTGCTGCGGATAATCCACAGTTGATCAACAACGAACGACTCATTTTTAAACAGGGGTTGAGCAGAAACCGAAATGTTTTCCTGATCTCTTTGGATGAAAATGGGATTATGGACTATGAAAAGATTATTGATCAACAGGAGGCACGATTACCGCTCATGGTTTCCAAACCCCTCAAAGATAATGGGGACCACACCATGCTCTTCTATGCCAAGCGAGGCAACAAAAAACAACTGGTAAAAGTGGATTTTAACTAGTACACCACCAGACCGAATAGGAATAGGCCCCCAAAAGGGGTCTTTTTTTTGTCCATATACAATTAAGTAAGAAAAATACTACTTAAATTTTTGTTCGTCAATTCATTTGCCGTATCCGTCAAACCATAGTCCTTGTAGGTAAGTTAGGGTAAAATCAGGCCAATGATCCACCATACTTTTGGGGCATTGATAACCCTAATAAAAACATTATGAAGACATTAAAATTAGTTAGTATGGCCATGATCGCTATGGCAATTACATTAGGTTCCTGTTCTGGCGAAGACGGGGAAACCGGTCCACAAGGTCCACAAGGTGTGGCCGGGACAGATGGGACAGATGGCGTCGATGGCCAAGACGGAGTGAATGGCCAAGATGGACAGGATGGGAATGCCAATGTACAAGCATTTGACCTTGATATTTCTAGTTTTGGCGACACTTCAACATTGAATTTTTCACTGCCAATTGCCTCAGAAGATCTTCCAAAGTATGCATTTCTTTTCTATATCAAGAAAAGTGTAACCAATGTATACTATTCTATGCCTGGATCATTAAATAGCAATAATCAGTACACGAAGATGTATTATGATGAAGACAATGGAAATGCTGTAGTAGAATTCTACAACACTTCTGATAATACGGATTATTTTGTTCAATTGGGAGAGTTCTCAAATCTCAGAACAATTGCAATTGAGGTAATGGTGCAAGTAAATAAAGATAGTGCGGTAAACGTATTGGACGAACTCAAATCGGCCGGTATCGATACTTCCGATTACCATGCCGTGGCCGCTTATTTTGGATTGGAATAACAACTTTATCCTAAAGGATAAACTGACCATAAACAGGAAAAGCCGGGCTTAGCACGGCTTTTTTTAACCAAGTGATGTTAAGGTCAATAAAGATGCAAACAACGAAAATATATAATTCATGAAAAAAATTGAATTGATGGTACTGGCCGTATTATGTATGGCAACGGTATTGGTTTCCTGTTCCGGAGAGGATGGGGAACAAGGACCAGAAGGCCCAGCAGGAATAGATGGCGTGGATGGGATTGATGGAAATGCCAATGTGCAGGCATTGTCCGTGGATGTGTCCGATTGGGAGGGAGGACCCACGATGATATTCAATATTCCGGACAATATAGATAAGAACAAATATGCATTTCTGTTTTATCTGGAATCCCTTAACGGGGAATACATTTTTCCCGTTCCGGGAGCATCCATAGACGGTAGTTTTAACACAACCCTCTTTTATTCTCCCATACAGGAAAATGGAGCTTTTGATGCGCAGATATCATTTATAAACACTACTGATGGGACACCTTTTGATATGCCAACCAACTTTTTTGGCAGGGTGATCATCATTGCTGCAGAAATAGGGACCGCCTCAAAAAATGGAAGTACCAATCTACTATCGGAACTCAAAGTAGCAGGAGTGGACATTTCCGATTACCATGCCGTGTCAAACTACTTCGGGTTGGAGTAAAGGCTTTTATCCCAAAGGGATACCACTAACCATGAACAGGAAGAGCCGGGCAATTGCCCGGTTTTTTTTGATGCAAGTAGGAGGGTTGTTTGTTGGAGACAATTGGATGCTTTTCAGAGATCAGAGGTCTGAAGAATGGATGCAACAATCCAACCGCCAAAGAATCTAGAGCCAAGAACCAAGAATCAAGACACA
The DNA here is from genome assembly GCA_020434915.1 of Allomuricauda sp. Lineage (GTDB taxonomy): Bacteria > Bacteroidota > Bacteroidia > Flavobacteriales > Flavobacteriaceae > Flagellimonas. The sequence continues at coordinate 16,065 of JAGQZL010000016.1, forward strand.
GGAATCAGGAATTAGTGCCAAGTATTCAAAGGTTAGGTTTAAGTTTCTATTCGAGTGAATTCGTGCTATTCGTGTCAAAACCTTTCAGGGATTGGAATTCAGATATCAGATATTGAGTGCAAGAGTTTAGTGTTTGGAACATAAAATCCAAAAATCGAATAATCCAAGAATCCAACTTCCCATACCTTATGGTTTATCCTCGGAACAGCTATGTTCATTATTGGCGGTCAACCACCGTCCCCTATCCATCAAACCAAACAGGGCATAGGTCAATTCAATCCCTTTGAGGATCCATATTAGCGCTAGTTTTAGAAGCTATAACCTTATAATAAATAGACAGTTATGAAAAAAATTAGATTAGTAGGAATGGCCGTGTTCACATTGGCCTTGGTATTGGGTTCATGTTCTGGGGAAGATGGAAAGGACGGTTTGCCCGGAAAAGATGGTATTAATGGAACCAACGGCCAAAATGGTGCAAACGGAGCTGACGGAGTTGATGGCCTAAACGGTGCCGATGGTAGTAATGGAATTGATGGAATTGATGGACAAGATGGGGTAGATGGAATGGATGGTCAGGACAGCCCCAATGTAGATTTTTATTTTCAAAATGGGTTTAAAGGATATAATGGACTATCAGATTTATATATAGTTGATGACGGAGGCATCGCTTCAAAAAATGGACAAACGGTACTCGTTTCCTATGAAGGCGGCAATCCTGGGGCTGAACGCTTTGGGCTAATGCGATTTGATGGTATATCTTCCATCATTACCGATCAGTTGGTAGATGTAGGACAGATTTGTGATGAGGCATTCTATGTAAACCAGGCCATTCTATATCTTTATGTGCAAGACTATTTTACCATTATGCCTGATGAGTTATACTTCCTATTTGGATTTTATAACAACGCAGATGATGTGTTTTTGGAACAAGCTGCCAATTGGGACTCACACGATGGTATAAACCTATGGAGTTTTGGAAGTGGAGGTGCAAGTGGTAAATGGTCAGGACCATTCGAGGGAACTGAAGATTATTCCGTTTTATTTGGTACAGTTTCTAATCCAAATGCTACCAATATGCCAGGTTGGGTTGCACTTCCATTGCCAAAGGGTTTAGTACAAACGTGGATTTGTGACGAAACTACTAACAAAGGATTTAGACTGCGTTTATCTGGAAACAATATGAATACTCCAGGTATCGAGTTTATGTCAAGTGATAATGATGTTCTTGACCTAAGACCTGTTTTGGTTATCCAAACCGAAAAAATTGATTTGGGAGCAAAATCCGCTTCCAGCAATACAAAATCCAAAGATTGGGACAGCCTTTCCTATGAAGAACAAATGGGACCACTGTTGAAGTTTTTGGAAATGAGAAACCAGTAAAATACCGATCCCAAAGGGATACCCAACCATGAACAGGAAGAGCCGGGCAATTGCCCGGTTTTTTTCTTTTATGAAAGTAGGAGGGTTGTTTGTTCGTGACAATTGGATCTTTTTCAGAGGTCTGAACAAAGGATGCAATAATCCAACCATCAAAGATTCAAGAGCAAAAAGCCGGAAATCAGTGCCAAGTGCTCAATCATCAGTTTTAAGCTTTTACCTAATTAGAGGGAATTCATGGGATTTATGCCTCACCCATCATCCTATACCCAAAAATTGACCATTGCTAATTGTATATTGATTATTGGATAATATCCATATATTTGGAATAAATCCAAAATATGTCATCCAAAGAATTTCTAAAAGGAAGGGGAGCACAGCAAAACACCCACAACAGGTTTTTGCAGCATGTGTATGAAATGCGGGAAGACTTTTTGGAATTCTGCAGGCTGGAAGGCGAAGAAGCAGAAAGCAACAAAACAAAGTACATTCCCATTTTTCCAAAGACCATAGTGAACAAAGTGGATAGCCCGGACGTGGGGATGATGTACTCCATGAACCCCTACCAAGGGTGTGAACATGGCTGTATTTATTGTTACGCCAGAAACACCCATGAATATTGGGGATACAGTGCCGGATTGGATTTTGAACGGAGAATTTTAGTTAAAAAATCGGCCCCGGAACTTTTGGAGGCCAAGATCAAACACAAAAATTGGAAGACACAGACCATTGTGTTGTCCGGCAATACGGATTGCTACCAACCTGCGGAACAGCAATTTGAAATAACAAGAAAATGCTTGGAAGTATTTCTTAAATACCGCCACCCGGTGGGTATCATCACCAAGAACGGTTTGATTCTAAGGGACCTTGATATCCTGAAGGAATTGAACAACTATGGATTGGTTGGGGTCAATATTTCGGTAACCTCCCTTCAGGAAAAAACAAGGAGAAAGTTGGAGCCGAGGACAGTTTCCATCCAAAAACGGTTGAAGACCATCAAGACCCTTTCAGAAAACCACATTCCCGTAAATGCTATGTTGGCACCCATGATCCCAGGCATCAATAGCCACGAGTTGTTGAAATTGGCCCAGACCGTAGCCGAACATGGGGCTTTATCGTTTGGGTTTACCGTGGTGAGGTTGAACGGGGCCATTGGTCAAATCTTTACCGATTGGATAAAAAAAGCGATGCCGGACAAGGCTGAAAAAGTATTGCATCAAATCCAGGAGTGTCACGGGGGGTCTTTGAACGACAGTAGATTCGGATTGCGTACAAGAGGGGAAGGTACTATTGCCACCCAGATAAACGATATGGCCAGACTGGCCAGACAACGCTATTTTAAAGATCGGAACTTTCCAGTTTTGAACATGGATTTACATGAACAGCACAAGAGTGGGCAGATGAAGTTATTTTGAATATTTTTATAAAGCTTGTCCAATCCATTGCCATTGGTTCGTCAGTATTGGGAAAACAACGTATAACAAGTCCGCTTGTCGGGCACAAAACCTAACGTATGAGTAATTTTTTGTATTTGTTCAGAGGTGGCGATGATGCCTTTGATAAATTGTCACAAGAAGAAAAACAGGCCCACATGCAAGTTTGGGGCGAATGGATGGGAGGATTGCAGGAAAAAGGAAAACTGATTGATGGAATGCCATTGGACAAGGATGGAAAAGTGGTCCGAAACAGAGGCGAAGTGGTTACCAATGGTCCCTTTGCCGAAGGTGCCGAAATGGTAGGCGGCTATTTGATCGTGGTTGCCAAAGATTTGGACGAGGCTGTGGAAATTTCCAAGGGCTGCCCCATTTTTGATTACGATGGAAGTTTTGTGGAGGTAAGGGAAATACTTACCATGGAGCCATAAAGTTTGGTAACCAATAAAGCCCGGTATACATCGGGCTTTTTTATTTTTAGTTGTGAAAGAAAACAAGGTCGACCATGTCATTGAACATCTTTTCCGTAATGAATACGGGAAAGTGGTCTCCATTTTGGTCCATAGGTATGATGCTGCACATATAGAGGCCATTGAGGACGCTACCCAGGAGGCCTTTGTAAAGGCCATGAAGGTCTGGGCTTACAAAGAGATCCCGGATAATCCAACAGGGTGGTTGTACCGAGTGGCCAATAACCGTTTGCTGGACCAACTGCGAAGGAACCAAAAGATGACATTCCAAGAAACGGAAAAAGTGCCTTTTTCTGAGGTATTGCAAAAGGACACCGACCCACCATTGGATGACACTATTTCGGACAGCCAGTTGCAGATGATCTTTGCTTGTTGTCATCCCGCACTTTCCAAGGAACACCAAATTATTCTTAGTTTAAAATTAATCGGGGGATTTAGCAACAAGGAACTGGCGGATGCTCTATTGAAAAAGGAAGAGACGGTGGCCAAATCCTTCACCCGAGCCAAGAAAAAGTTTAGGGATGAGGTAAAAATGGTGAAAGTACCTGTGGAAATGGGATTACAGTCCCGATTGTTCCAAGTGCTGCAGGTGGTGTACTTGCTTTTTTCCGAAGGATATGCCGTTACAACGGGCTCCCAAATCATCAAAAAGGACATTTGTTATGAAGCCCTGCGGTTGGCCTTGCTACTTCGGGATAACAAATATTGCCAGCATCCCAATTTAGAGGC
>JAGQZL010000170.1 GCA_020434915.1 Allomuricauda sp.
GACCTTGGCCTTGGTGGCCATGACCTTTGTAACCGGGCTCACTGAAATAAGTGCCCAAACCACTTATAACAAAGACCACAACAACTATTTTGTACTTACCCGCAAAGTACCGCAACTGAAAGCCATTCTGTTGGCTGCTGACCAGTTAGCGAAAGATGATGGAACCCAATTTGGGGAATTCCATGTGGTCATCTGCGGCGAGACCGTAAAAGAGTTGACGAATCTGGAAACCATGCAGCCTTACTTGGATTTGGCCAAAAGCGAAAAGGTGAAAATCCTGGCTTGTGGTTTCTCCCTGAAAAAATTTGGAGTGGATGCCACCAAACTGCCCAAGGAAATGAGTGTGGTGGACAATGGCATCCTCTACGGTTTCAACCTCCAAAAAGATGGTTTTTTGAGCATTACTTTGTAAAAAACAAAGTTTTATACCAATGAAAAGGGGCGATCTTCGGATGGTCCCTTTTTTAATTTTCTGAAAGACATCAATCCAATGTGATGCAATGGTCCATTTAATACCATTGCAAAATTATCGTGTAAGCAAACCAAAAATGGCATATCTTACTGTTTAGAACACTAAAACCATGTACTTATGAAATCTTTGAGCACATTATCGCTGCTATTCCTTGTTCTTTTTGGAATGTCCAAGGCTGTGGCACAACAATCCAAGTTGAAAATACACGGTATAAGCCTTGGGGTTGGCATAATGGCCAATACCCCGAAAATTTATGAGAGTGATACCAATCTGCCATTCGATATTTCCCTTAGTCAAGGCAACCATTTGTTCTCGCTTTATCATAACAAGACAGAAGACCTTTCAAATTTCTATAACATCCTGCCCTCGGATGATCAAGCGTACTACCAGGAATTTAACCTGACGTATGGCAAGCAGTGGACCCTCACAGACCATTGGGTCCTTGAGGGGCATGCAGGACTGGGATATTTTCAGCACAACTACTATGGGTTGGATGAATTCGACTCCAATCGGCTTGTCAAGGAATCCACAATAGGTTTTCCTGTGAGGGCGAAGTTGGTCTACTATTTTGGAGGGCATTTTGGTTTGGGACTGAATCCAAATCTGAACATTAATTCCCTCAACACTGTACTATCCGCAGCATTTTTGTTGCAATTTAGGTTTTAACGTTAAAATCGTTGTATTGGCATGTGAATCCTGGTATTCCTATGTTATAGAGCGATGTATCCAAAGTGTCCCTATTCTTTTTTGGTTAGTTTTTGAACAATTTGTGGACTATTGGAAAACATGGCAATAACCAATACATGGATTCATGATAGGGACATTGCCAATCACACACTGAATCAGTATGAAGAGGTACTTAATCCTTTTGCCAATATTACTTATGTCAACCCGCATCCACTCCCAAACACCCAAAAAATCAGCCTCGGTATCGGTCAATGGAAAATACCTCTACTATGAAGTGTATGGAAATGGAGAACCCTTGTTTTTATTGCATGGCTATACCCAATCCTCCGTTTCTTGGCAGTCCTATATCAAAGACTATGAAAATGAGTATGAGGTATACTTGGTTGATTTGACCGGCCATGGAAAATCGGAGCCGTTTCAACAAGATCTTTCCATTCGGTCGGTGGCAGAGGATCTCCATGCCTTGATCAAGCACCTACAATTAAAACATATCAAAGCCATTGGGTTCAGTTTTGGCGGGGATGTTTTGTATCAATTGGCCTTGCTCGACCCAAAATTAATTGGGTCCATGATAACCATCGGTGCGGTGGGAACTTGGACCATTGAAGACTTTCCAGGCTATTTGGAGTCCTTCACTTTTGAAAATCGTGCTCAGTTTCCGTGGTTGGAAAATTCCCATGATAGCGACGAGCATGTTAAAAATATCCTCAATCAATTCAAAAATTACATCGTACGACTGAGTAACGAAGAATTACAACGCATTGAAACGGAAGTGCTCATTATGGTGGGTGACAATGACGAAGGTATCCATCTTAAGGAAATTGTGCGTGCAAGGGAAAATCTACCCAATTCCGATCTTTGGATTTTACCGAATGTATCCCATGGGGCCCATGAGGGCGAGAACAAAACGGAATTTATCCGAAAATCAATGTCCTTCCTGAAAAAGAAGCTGTGAAAAACCATGTTTAACCATGGACACCTCAATCCCATCCCGTTTAATCCCTTTTCACTGGAATTTCCAAATAACTGTCCCCATACCATTTGATGACCAAGGGTTCCTTGGCGTCCTTAATGGTTTCCTCGCTTACGTTTTTGCCAGTACCGTAATTGATTTCGGAAAAAGGGGCTTTGATACCATTTACCACAACCACCAATCGACTGCCCTTGCTTATTTTTTTGCTGGTCATGCGAACAATTCCAAAAGGCAACTTGATCTTTTCATTTGGGGTCAATAATTGTCGGTGTTCCCTATCCAAGACATAGCTGGCTCTACCCACATAGGGCAATGACAAAGCAAAAAATTTGCCTTCCGGGATCTGTTCAAGCCATAGTACGTTATAATCAAAATCCTTTTTATTGATGGAAACCGAAATTTCCCCTCCAAAAGAGCCATTGAGTTCAAAATCGGAATCAAAAGGTTCGGTTGCAAAGGAAAAACCATTGCCCACCATCAGGCTGTCCGCAACAATGGTTCGCCAGCCACTCGAATTCCAGGTAAGGTTGCTCCGATCCGAAAAATCAATCGTCTGCTCCAAGTAGCCATCCGGATCAACAGGGTGCTCTGACAAAGTATAATGAAGATCCTTGCCATTGTTCCCGGTTCCGAACAACGATGAAAAAGCCACTCCAGAACGCTGGCTGCCCAAATAAAAGTTGAGGGTGTCATTGGCCATCTGTTCCAAGGATGGCGCATGGCCCCATTCATTCGCTCCCATTACTTGGTAATTGATCTTGTCCTGCAACAACGTGGGTTTTTCCTTCCCCTTCAAAATAAAATCAAACCACTCGAAAATCAACTCCGTGATGTCAATTTGGGCCACAGGATCAACATCGTACCCAAAAATATGGGCACTGGGCTTTGCTTGCGCACCAAAATGGGTGTAAGGGCCAATCACCAGATAATGCTCCGCATTTTTGTTGTATTTGGTATGCTCCCTCAAGTAATATTGGGTCCCTATTTGCCCACCATCATAGTACCCGGTCGTGGCCAAAACAGGAATATTGATATGGGCAAAATCGGTTTTGTAGGGTATCATATTCTGCCAATAGGTATCAATGGTTGGGTGTAACAATCGCTCATTGAACTGTGGATTGGGCAAGCCGTCCAAACTGTCCATGGCACTATAGGCCACCCCTTTTTCATACCATTTCATATTCAGGTCGTGCCAACGTTGCCCATTGTAATACAGGGTGGTGTCCAAATATTTGTTGTTGGAAACATAGTGATGCCAGGGATAATGGAAATTCTGATATACACCATTTTCCATGGGCTCGGCAATACCCGGCGCTGCCGAAACTGAGGGAACAATGGTTTTTAAGGCCGGATGCACCTTGTTTTTTACGGAAGCCCACTGGGTATACCCTACATAACTGCCCCCATACATGCCCACTTTTTGATTGCTCCAATCTTGTTTGCTAATCCAATCGATAACCTCGTAGGTGTCAGTAGTTTCATGTTTATAGGGGATGATGGAATCAGGGCTCAATCCCTTGCCCCGAGTATACGAAACTACCCCCACATACCCGTGGTCGGCGGCCATTTTTGCTTTTTCTAAGTCGCTTTTACGCGCGTAGATGGTATGAAACAACACCGTAGGGGTAGGTTCTTTGGTTTCGGCATTTCGGACCACGATTGCGTGGATTTTTGCTCCGTCCTCTGTGGAGATCAAAATACTGTCCTGAATCAGATAGGAAATGCCATTTTCCGTTACAGCCCTGGGGATTTGGACTGGTTCTTTCTGCTTGCAAGAAGCCAAAAGACCTAAAATGACGCCTATTATTAGAATCGATTTGTTGATTGAATTTTTCATTTTGATTGACTTTAATTTTAGGCATACTTTGCCCCAAAAGCTTTATACTCTTGCTGTTCGTTAATTTGATTAAATTGATGTAAGGGTATTACAAACTGTTCCGTTTTTTGAACTTTATGGATTGCCTGCTCGAAACCTCAATCGTTTCTCCGCTGGTCAAAACCATCTGTAGTTTGTTGTTGAAATATGGATGGATCTCCTTTATGTATTCCGTATTGATGATCTGGCTCCTGTTGACCCTGAAAAATACAGTTGGGTCCAGTTTTTCTTCCAATTGGTTCAGGGAACGTTTGATCATCGCTTTCTCTGCTCCAAAATACAGTCGTGCATAATTCTCCAAGGATTCAATGAACCTGATTTCCGTCAACGGGACGAAATACACCTTTTCACCATCTTTGATGAAAATTTTCTGGTGGATATCCAATGGTTTTTCCTTTGCCTCATCCCTCTTCTGCATCCCCTGTTTGACCTTTTCCATGGTCTTGGCAAAGCGTTCTTCCCGTAATGGCTTCACCAGATAGTCCAATGCATTGACCTCAAAGGCCTGAACGGCATATTGGTCATAGGCCGTGGTAAAGACCACCTCAGGGACCGTTGTAAGCTCTTCCAATAGATCAAACCCTGATTTTCCGGGCATGTGAATGTCCAAAAAGATGATGTCTGGTTGACTTGCCTCGATCAGTTCCATGGCCTTATCCGCATTGTTGGCCTCACCCACGATTTCAAATTCCGGATAGCTCGCCAATGCCCTACGAACCTCTTCTCGGGCTAACCGCTCATCATCTATGATCAATGTTGTATAGGTTCCCATGCTTTTTCAGTTGGAATCAAAAGGGTGGCCACCACCTCTTGTTCTGTTGTTGAATCTATTGCGAGCTTTGCCTTGCCATCGTATTGCAATAAAAGGCGTTCCTTTAGGTTTTTCAGTCCCAAGCCTCCTTGACCATCATTGGAAAATGTTCCTGGATTTTTAACGATGATCTTCACAAATCCATCCTGTTCTTTTAAGGAAATGTGGACGGTGCCCCCATCAAGCTGCTTGTCTACACCATGCTTGATGGCATTCTCCACCAAAAGTTGAATACTCAGTGGAGGTATTTTAAACTTTTCTAGAGTTTGGTATATATCAAATTCTACATGCAACCGTTCCTCAAACCGCAATTGTTCCAGTTCCACATAATCTTTTACCAAGGCCAATTCTTCCGCAATGGAAATGGTCATATGTTCCTTTTCATACAGGGATGAACGCAACAAGTCGGACAATAAATCGATAGCCCTTCGTGCAATCGATGGGTTCTCAATGATCAATGATTTGATGGAATTCAACGAATTGAACAAAAAATGCGGATTCAATTGGGCCGATAGGTTATCCAATTGGCTCTGCTTTGCTATAACTGACAGTTGCGCATTTGCTTTGGCCGTATTCACTTCTTTCACATAAAAATGATAGGCATGATAGGCCAGTACCCAAATGGCCATGTGTCGTAATCCCGTGATTAATACCGGGTTCCAAACGGACAGGTTTTCCATAAACGTATCTCTGTCAAGCACCAAATAAATATAGGCCGATGTCTTTAAATTCATGATCAGCATAAAAAGTACCGACAAAATCAGAATGGACGGGATCACTTTTCTTATCAGCCCTTTGATTTCCAACTGGTTCCAGTTTGCCTTTAAAGCAAGGGCCCGATAGGCATGTGTCAGAGCGATACAGATGGAAACATCGAGCACATAGTTGATCAGAGCATGGGTAATTTCAAATTGATCCCGGACCAATGCAATGTACAACCACAGCAATGAAACAGTACCCCACCCCATGATCTGGCATTTCCAATACAGCGATAGTCTCGTATGTTTGTTTCGTGTTCCCAATGGTCTTGCTTCTAAAAAGTAACGTTTTCCCTGGTTGTTTACTTCCCGTTTGAATAACTGGTCAATTCGTTGGTATACTCGCCATATCCATCATAATTAGCATGCTTGATGTATGTTTTTAATGCTGGCGCATACCACCAAATATCCGTCATCTCCCCTTTAAAACCTCTGGAATTTGTTACAATTCCCTTGTATTCTATTTTGTATGCCTTAAAGGTTCCCGCCATCACACTCAATTCTTCGAAAGAAACCACTTCCACATCCTGACTTGTTTTCCCTGTGGTACCCTCATTATTTTCCCATTCCGACACATATTTCCATTTTTTACCAACCTGTAAGGGCCAATTTCGAAAAGGGGTTTTGCTCTGTTTTTGGTCAACGGTTGCTGGTATTTGAACGGTATCCATGCCATTCCAAAGTCCTAAAGTACCATTATAATAAACAACTTCTTGAATATCTTCTCCTTGGGCCCTTA
>JAGQZL010000171.1 GCA_020434915.1 Allomuricauda sp.
TGCGTTCCCACCCTGGGGGATTCTGCAGGAGCTGGTCGTGTAGGACTTGCCGAGTGCAAATATACGGACTTTTAAATTTGTCGCAATCCCAATTCATTCTTAATTTCGGAGTTTAAGGAGAACTACCTATGAAACATGAACTTAAGACCATGGTAAAATTTCTATCTATTTTTGGAGCACTACTCTTCTTTGTGGGGTGCGGTGGAGATACAGACCCCTCCAAGCTATTTTCCATTCAATTGGAAGACAATACCTTGCAACAAAACCAAGCTGTTTTGGTAAGCATCAAAAACAAAAAGGACTTGCAAATTTCCAACATCCATTATTATATGGATGGCAATGAACTCCCCGTTACCGACGGTAAGATCACTTTGGATGTGCCAACATTGGGCAACAAAACATTGGTGGCCAAGTTTGATCTTGAGGACCAATCCGTGGAAATAGAGAAAAAAGTGAAGCTTTTGGCTTCCAAAGCCCCGGAAGTCTATACCTATGATATTATAAACACTTATCCGCACGACCCCAAGGCATATACCCAAGGGTTGGAATTCTACAATGGCACCTTGTATGAAAGCACTGGAAAAAGAGGTGCTTCCACCGTAAGAAAGGTAAACTTTGAAACTGGCGAGGTACTGCAACAGATTGAAATGGACAATTCCGTGTTCGGTGAGGGCATTACCTTGATGGGCGACAAACTCTACCAACTTACCTGGCAAAGCGGTATGGGATACGTGTACCATGCGGATAACCTAGAGAAAATAAAGAACTTCACCTATGGTGAAAGTCGGGAAGGCTGGGGACTTTGTAATGATGGTCAAAAAATCTTCAAAAGTGACGGTACCGAAAAAATCTGGTTTCTGGACCCTGAAACCTTGGATGAACAAGGCCACATAGAAACGGTGACCAATAAATCCATCTTCAACAAAGCCAACGAACTGGAGTATGTGAATGGAAAGATCTATGCCAATGTCTATCAGTTTGAAAGCATGATGATCATTGATGCCACCTCGGGTGCCATAGAAGGGGTTGTAAATTTTGGCGGGCTTAAAAGCAAGGTAAAAAAGGGAGCCGAATGGGACGAGACCAATTCCGTATTGAACGGTGTGGCCTACCACCCGGAAAGGAAGACCTTGTTCGTGACCGGAAAAAACTGGGACAAGCTCTTTGAGGTCCAAATCCATAAAAAGGACTGATGCAAACCTATTCCGAAGTCTTTGATGTAGCCGATGACGATCTGGACGAGTTGAACCACGTCAATAATATCCGTTATGTGGAATGGATCCAGGAGATTTCCAAAAAGCATTGGAACAAGGTTGCCACGGAAGAGATGCGAAATACCATGGTTTGGGTGGTGCGCAATCATCATATAAGTTATCACAAATCTGCTTTGTTGGGCAATACCATCCAAATCTGCACCTATATTGAAAGCAACAAAGGGCCTATTTCTACCCGCATTGTGGAAATAAAGAACAGGGACAATGGCGAACTATTGGTAAAAGGCGTTACGGAATGGTGCCTACTGGATGCCAAAACGTTCCGCCCCAAACGTGTTCCGGAAGAAATAAACACCCTGTTCCAAGTAAAACATTGACCCTTTTCTCGCCTAAAAATCCCCAATTTTAAATATTTGTTGGTATTTCATCGAATTTTAGGGGTTTCGGGTACAATTGGTGGTTTCAAAATTTTGTTGGTACCCCATCAAATCGTAAACTGAATTGAAAAACAAAACCAAGAATTAACCAAACTAACAAAACCAATAAATTTCAGTTCCCCCTTGTACTTGCTTTTTTGCCAAACATAAGCTTGTTTTTACACTGATTTTGACTCGAAAAAACAGGCAATATTTTACTGGCAATTGATTACGAATATGTGCCCCTTAACGAAATTTTAAGGGAAATTGTAGGAAAAACTATCAAAATAGAAAGAAATCCATAGTTTTTTTAAGGGAAAACTGCAATGTGTTTTTTGTGGCCGTTAGTAACTTGCAATCAGCAAATTGCACATGGAATACACCTACAACATCATCGACTCCAACGCTGCCTCCAAACTGCAGTTACAACTGTATATGGAGGAGTATGAGGATTTAATATGTACAGGGGTCGCCACAAGTGCCGCCCAAGGGTTGGACACCATTTTAAAACATACCCCAGACCTGGTACTGATCAATCTGAGCGAGGAGGGTATGGATTATTTTCAAATGGTGACCGAACTGAACCAGTACATGCAGACGTTGCCCGTGCTTATTGCCTACTCCACCTCAAAAAAGTACGCCTACAATGCCATAAAAAGTGGCTTTTTTGATTATTGGATACTACCGCTCAATGAGTTTGACATCCGTAAAACCGTTTTGCGGTTGAGAAAAAGGCATCCAAAACAAGACCTGCCCTCTACCATTTGCTTAAAGTCCTATAATGATTATAGGTATCTGGACACCAAGAATATCCTGTATCTGAAATCGGACAATAACACCACGGATTTCTTTATGAAGGATGGCACGGTTATCAGTGCCTTTAAAACCTTGAAATCTTTTGAGGATACCTTGCCCAGGGGCTTTATCCGTATACACCAAAGCTACATTCTGAACAGCAGGTATGTATCGCGGATCAATTATGGGAAATCCATTTGTACCCTTAACCATGGTTCGGAAGAAGATCTGCCATTTTCCAAAACCTATAAGGACAAGATCGATGCCTTAAAGGAAATGCTCTCCAAAACGGCAGTAAAGGCCTCCAATTAGCAAAATTCTAGCAGATTCATGCAATATTCTAGCAGAATTGCTACGAATACTAAATACCGTGTGCAACATATACTAGCACTTTAGGGTGTATCTATCTTGGCTGCTCAAACCAATTTAATTAACACCCTAAACCTAATTTATTATGAGAAAAGCACTAAGTATTTTGGCATTGGCACTATTGACTGTTGGATTTTATTCTTGCGAAGCCGAAACTGATGTACAGGAAACCGAAGCAATGTTCAAACAATTGCAAGTAGATCAAAATGCTACGGATGATGATGGAACTATTTCTGAAGGTCGTGAAGATAGCAACTAAGAAAGCTTAACGAACTATTCATCCATGAGGAATTCATGTCGAATACTAGTAAACTTGTTACTATTAGCTTTATTATTTTTTAATGCAAAAGATAAAGCAGTTTTAAAGGATAATTCTTCCTATTATACTGGAACAACGGTTTTGGAAGATACCGAACCCATAATTAGAGAGAATATAAAACTTGGTATCATGAAGCAATCTTTACTACGGTTAGAATATAGTGTTGGAGAACCAAGAGATTTATAAATATTAGCAACGTATAACATAGCCCCTAACCTCATTTGGTTTGGGGCTTTTTTGTTACCTTGGATAAAGAAACAAGTAAGTAATCTTTGAAAGCACATCTATTTTTATGGGCACTCCTTGTTTTTTGGGGTTGCTCTCAGAAAAACACTGAGGAGGTGGTCGAGTCCAATTCAAAGTTGGACTCCATCCAAGAATGGGTTTCAGTTGCCAAAAAAGGCAAGGAACTGTCTTTGGATGACAGGCAGTATTATTTGGAGAAAGCACAAATTTCAGCCTCTGAATTACCCAACGATACCATTCGAATAGAACAATTATCCAGTATATCATTGGCCTACAAATCTTTAAAGGATTCTTTGAATTTTAGAAAGACCAATTCCCATGTCTTAAAAATGGCGGAGGAGGCTAAACTATTTAAGGACTTAGGAAATTCTCATTGGGACTTAGCTCATTTTCTGGAATCCTACGCCGTTCTAGATAGTGCATTTTATCACTACAAAAAAGCGCTAACATATTTTGAAAAATCTCCAACAGATGAATTCATCGAGTCACGGGGGATTATACTATATAACATGGCCAGGATTCAAGATTCCTATAAAGACTATTTGGGAGCGGAAACAACTATTACTGCCGCTCTAGAAATCTTTGATGAACTTGAAGATCAAGAGAGAATACACAATTGTTATAATGTTCTTGGGGTAATCGCCAACGGTATGGGCGATCAGACTAAGGCTTTGGAGTTTTATGCAAAAGCCGGGGATTATTTAAACAATTTCGATTCCCCGAAAAAGAAAAAGATGATTTGGACCAACAAGAATAACATTGCAAGCCTATACATGAACATGGAGGATTTTGAAAGAGCTAAGAAATCCTACCAGTTATTGGTTCAAGATAAAGATTTTAAAGAAGAATATCCTCAAATGTACATTAAAGCCATATCCAGTTTGGCTTATACTATATTAAAAGTTGACGGGGATTTTGAAAAAGCCGAGCAGTTACTAAATGAGGCTAGGAATCTTAGCTATCAAAATGACGAACTTTACAATTTGGCACGTGCCAATCAGTTTTATGCAGAGTTAATGGTCGCTAAGGGTGATACCTCTCAAGCAATTGTAATAGCGAAAGAATCTCGCGAAATAGCCAAAGAAACTTTTAACAATGACAGAACATTGGATGTACTCAAGTTTTTGGCAAACATAGATAACAAAAATGCTGTTACATATTTTAATGAATATGAACAACTAAATAAGACTATTCAAGAAGAAGAACGCACCAAACGAAACAAGTTTGCCCGCATCAGCTGGGAAACCGACCAGATCATAGAGGCCAACCAAATCCTAGTGGAAGAGAAACAGGCGTGGATCGGGGCCGTCATGGGGCTCCTATTATTCGGTATCGCCGCCTTGGTCATCGTTACCTTGTACATTAGCAATAGTAGGTTAAAGTTTAAGCAACAACAACAGGAGAGCAACCAGGAAATCTACAATCTTATGCTTTCCCAACAAGGTAAGTTTGAGGAAGGCAAACAATTGGAGCAAAAACGCATTTCCGAAGAACTCCACGATGGCATTCTGGGAGAAATGCTGGGTATTCGATTGATCCTGACCGGCCTTAACGAACGGGAAGACCCCGCATCAGTGGAACAACGCGCCCAGCTCATTGAAAAATTGCGCGGTGTGGAAGAGGAAATTCGGACCATTTCCCACGAATTGAACAACTCATCTTATGAGAAATTTCATAACTTTATTGTCTCATTGGAGGATTTGATACAAGGTATACAGGAATCTTCCGGTATTGCCTGTTCCTTTTCCTATGACCATGAGATAAGTTGGGACAATCTTTTGGGGGACATTAAGATCAATGCGTATCGAATAGTACAGGAATCCCTGAAAAATTGTGTCAAACATGCAAAAAGCAAGCATGTGTCCATTGCGTTCCAAGGTGTTGACGACAAACTGAAGTTGACCATCATGGACGATGGCGTGGGCTTTGACATGAACAGGGGCAAAAAGGGAATAGGCCTTAAAAACATTATATCCAGAACCAAAAAAATAAAAGGCGACTTGAACATAGAAAGCAAGAAAGGAAAGGGTACCACCATATCCGTGATCATTCCGGCCAAATACATCCAATCGGATGCCATGCTGAACACTAAAACCGTAAACGCCTAAATCTCCGCAAAATACAACTCATGAACACATTACGAATATTGGCAGTGGACGACCATGAAATGACCATGCTTGGATACAAATTTATCCTGGAGGGCATGCAATTTGATGGCTACAACATTATTGTGGACACTGCCACCACCTATGAAAATGGCAAAAAGCTCATCGAGGATTCGGTGAACTCCTTCAGCTATGATATTCTGTTCCTGGACGTACAATTGTTTGCCCCTAATGAGGACCAGCCCCACAGCGGGGAAGACCTTGGGATATTGGCCCGTAAATTAGTGCCGGAGACCAAGATTGTCTTTATGTCTTCTTTTAGCGACAATTATAGGATCAATAGTATTTTGAAGACCGTGGACCCCGATGGTTATCTGGTAAAAACCGACATTGATCCCAAAACCTTGGAAGATGCCGTCAAGACCATTGTGACCAATCCACCCTACTACTCCTCTAAAGCGCTTTCCGCCATTCGCAAAAAGATGGCAAACGACATTGAGCTGGATGAAAAGGACAAACAGATATTGTACCATCTTTCCAAAGGAACCAAGAACAAGGACCTAGAAAAATTCATCCGTCTCTCCCCCTCTTCCATCGAGAACAGGAAACGGCATTTGAAGACCCTTTTTGGTACGGAAAACGAGAATGACCTTGCCTTAATTTTGGCAGCCAAAAATCGAGGTTTCATCTAGAAAATCGCCATCAATGTTGTTTCTGTTATTGCTTTTGGCGAAGCTGTGAGCGAAAAACCTTACAATTTGGGAAAACCCATAGTATTTTTAACGATTTCCTTCAATCCCAAAACAAAGTTTCATCCTAATT
>JAGQZL010000172.1 GCA_020434915.1 Allomuricauda sp.
GATGAGATGTTGCATGCTTTTGATACTACTATATTGTTTTACAGGCAACGCCCAAAAAGTGATCCAATATAAACTCAAGGGTACCAACCAAGTATTGCAAAAGGATCAAGTGGACAGTCTTTCGGCCATTTATGGGGGGCAAATGGATTATACTTTTAAAAATTCCAAGGAGGGCATGGATGTCATTATTGATATTGACGGACTCAAAACGCTGCACAGCAAAGGCCAGGAAGATGGAGGTGGCATCACAAAGCTTACTAAACCCGAAATTAACCGAGTGCAATACACAGACTTGGATGGCAGGAAAATTTCAAAAGAGGAATTTGATACAAAATTCGATTCGGGCAGGTACATCAAAAAATATGTGATCGAGGAGAAGGGGTCCGGTGCGCTCGATTTGACATGGTCATTGGAACCTAGGGCATCATCGACCCAGAATCCCTTGCTCCAAGATTTCAAGAACCTGAAGAACACCAAATTCCCAGTATTTAAACTCTATGACATGCAGGGTAAACCAGTGAATCATTCCTCTCTGGAGGGCAAATTGACAATCATGAACTTTTGGTTCATTGGCTGTAAGCCTTGTGAGCTGGAAATTCCTCAACTCAACAGGGTTGTCCATCATTTCAAGGATTCAAGGGAGGTGCAGTTCTTGGCACCGGCATGGAACAAGGACATGGATCAAATGGCACGGTTTCTCGCTAAAAAAAACTTTGACTATAAAGTTTTGATGGATGCGGACATCTTGATCCAAGAACTTAAGATCGGTGGTTACCCCACCCATCTGGTTATTGACAGGAACGGTATTATAAAAGAAATGATCATTGGTGCCAAGGACAACATTGATTCACTTCTGATTGCAGCAATCAATAATAATTTGGAATGAAGTATATACTTATGAAACTCACCTATATCACATGTATGTTCATCGGTTTTTTCATGCAGGGACAAACCATTGAATACAGCCAGAAATTAACGGCTTTCGAAGCCTCACCTGGATTCCCGTACGGCATACCCAATCCCAAGGCACCGGAACAGATCAGGGACTTTGATGATTTGATCGGCACTTGTGACTGCAAAAGCCTACAATACCGGCCCGGTGTTGCCAATGATACATTGCCCTTGTTGTGGAAATGGAAATACATCCTGAACGGTAATGCAGTTCAAGACGAGGGCTGGTTTGGGAACGATGACACGTTTCAGTCCAGTTTTACCAGTATCCGTATTCTGGATCCGGCAACCAAAAAATGGACCGTACCCTTTTTTATACCACAACTACGGGGTGATCCCCAAATCTGGAAAGGAGGGAGGGAAAACGATGTCATTGTGCTCAGAAAGGAACAAAAATCCAACAGTGGTGATGACATTCAAAGTATTTTGACATTTTCAAATATTTCCGATGATGGATTCAACTGGGAAGGAAAAATTGTCAACCACACCAAAAACACTTCCCGGGTCTTTTGGAGAATATGGTGTAAAAAACGCAGGGATTGATCAACGATATAAGTTATGCAAACCTTGTTCCAAATTTTATTGATTGCACTGTTCGTATCGACTCCACAACATTTTAGGACGTATCGTACCCCAGTCCTTGTGGTGGAAGTGCCCGAGTCGTGGAAGTATTTGGAGCACTCAGATAACAATCTTGAATTTGTTGAAACCATCGATGGAAAGGAAACATCCCGGTTATGGACCGGTGTTTTTCCCATCCGAACAACCGGCGGCTCCATGTTTGATTTTGATTATTATGCCATCGAATCCCATGCGAAAGAACTGATCGGTTGGCTTCAGGGTCTTTATCAATCCAGTGCCACAGTGCTCAAAATCGATGAGAGGTTCACCAGTAGTTACAATGCAACGTTTGGTTTGAAGGGTAAGGATGTAGATACCAAGGCCAATATTCGGCTGAATGTATTGGGTGATGAGGTATTGGTATTGATTTATGTCAGGAATGTACCTCAATACTTTGATGGCGACCTGATTCTTTACCAAATTTTCAATAGTTTGAAAAGTTCGTTTTACAAAAGACATGGTGCCTACCAAGAGGAGATGAAGTATGGCAGACCCATAGCCATGGAAAGAAAACAACTATTGGGTTCTTGGTACTACGGTAATGCACATAGGGTGACTTTCGATAGTCCCGGGTACTATGAGGATATGGTATTGGAGACCACCAAAGCGATTGATAATGCAGGGATCAATTATACCTTCTTTGAAAACGGCCGTTACAGTTTAACCTATCGATCTACCTCTCTTTCCGGAGGGGGAAAGATTGAAATATCCTGTATGGAGATTGGACACTATGTCTTGGATGGTGAAAGGATAACTTTCAACCCCAAACATTATGTAGGTACCTCTAGTTTCAACGGCGACAAAAGGACCTATAATGAATCATCAGATATCCCAGTTCGCACCGGCACCCTTCAAAAAATAGCACCCAATACCATTCGAATCAAAGAACCTTGTCCGGCATTGATGGCTGAAACATGGTGCCAACCTGATAAATTATATTATGTAGAGTATCAATCACTTAATAAAAGTCAAAAATGAAAAAGTTAACCAAAGGAATCTATCAGATTGGCATGTTTTTCATGCTCACAACACTGTTGGGCTGCCATAAAAATGACGATGGCCCACCATTTGAAAATATCTCCCTTAATGCAAACCAAGAGCTAAAGCAATTCGAATTGGGCACCTTGGGAGACGAGGAGGGTATTACCATCAAAACCCAACCCTCCCACTATGAAATAAGTGAAATTTGGTCCCCACATCGAGGGAGCAGGGATATTGTATATGCCTATAAACCCATATCCGGTTTTGTAGGGAAGGATTATGCGGAATTACAAATCAAAAGTGTTGTGTGGGGCAATGGAAACGAAATAGAGGATACCATTATCATAAAGATTATCAAGTTGGAGATATCGGTGGAGGAATAATTGTGTTTTAAAACCAATGTGAATTTAAAATTTAAGGAATTGAATTATCTAGAACGAATACGGAATTTGTCTAATTGTGTATTGGCATCCCTGATTACCCTTTTATTTTCTTGTACGCAAGTTCCCAATTCGTTGCAAATCCTACAAAATGATAATTTGGATAGTATACCTGTTTGGTATTTAAAAACCAAGGACAAAGGGATTCAACTGTATGTAAAAGAACAGGGTATCGGAGATACCCTGATAGTCCTTCATGGAGGTTGGGGAGCGGAACATTCTTATTTACTTGATGCTTTTAAAGATTTTGAGGATACTTATCATTTTGTCTATTATGACCAGCGTGGTTCACTTAGGTCCCCCGTTACCGGTGATTCACTTATCTCCCCGGACAAACATGTCGAAGACTTGGAATTGTTGAGGAAGGAATTGGGTATTGAAAAATTGAACCTGCTTTGCCATTCCATGGGAACCTGGTTGGGAAGTTATTATTTACAGCAATATCCCGATAATGTAAATAGTCTTACCCTATTGGCACTAACCTATCCTAAAAGCCCTTCAACAGAGAATGACAAGATGTTGTATAAAAGGAGTGATAGCTTCTTCACGATATTTAAGGAACGACCGGAATATAAGGAACTACTTAAAAAAGAGGGATTGGTCAAAGATTCCTTGAACAATCGTGAGGCATCCAATAAATGGCGCATATCGTTCGCTTCTGTCAACCTTTACCATTTGGATAAATGGAAACAAATGAAAGGGGGTATGGTTTTCTGCAATCAAAAAGCCGGTACTGCCGCAGGAAGCAGGATGCCTGATGAATGGGATTTCATTTCAACATATAAAAAAACAAAAATCCCTGTTAATGTCATAATGGGAAGCCACGATTTCTCTGATATGTACGGCACTAAATATAGGGAATGGTTAAAGGGAATCCCAAATCTGAAATATGTGATTCTGAATGATGCAGGACATAGTTCGTGGATAGACCAACCAGAAATGTTTCAGTCTGAATTGGAAAAGGCATTGCAATCAATAAAATAACCAAAGTCGATGAAGATGAAAAATACAATCAATACAACAATGGTAATCTTTTGTGTTGTTTTCCTCTCTTGTAACTCAAAAGAGCAGGATTTAGTTTCTTTTAGATCCCCTCCAGAAGCTAACAAAAAAAGTATCTATTCAGACTTTGAGATAGGGGATAACGAATGGTACCTAACCAATCCAAAGGACTCCGTGCAACTTTATCTTTTTGAATGGGGTCAGGGAAAGGATACCGTTGTGGTCCTTCACGGGGGATTTGGTGCCGAGCATCGATATCTAAAAGATGCTTTTGAAGGCCTTTATGACAAGTACCATTTTGTCTTTTATGATCAAAGGGGGTCATTGCGATCTCCATGTCCGAAGGAGAAAATTTCGATCCAGGACCATATCAGTGATTTGGAAGTGATACGAAAGGAATTAGGTGTTGAAAAACTCAATTTGTTCGGCCACTCCAATGGGACAACCCTTGCGTCCCTATACCTACGTGAACATCCTGACCGTGTCAAAGGTTTTGTTATGACGGCCTGTATGCAAATGGAATACCCCATCAAAGAATCAGATTCCGTTTTGAAGGCGCTGGAAATATTGGGGTATGAGGATTTCAACGCCTATGTGGAAAGGCAGCAGGTAAAAGATGAAATAGCCAAAATAGAAATGGACAGTACGTTGTCACCGGCCAAGAAGCAATTTCAAATACAACGCATCAACCAAGCCAAATGGTATATTTACGACATAAGCCTGTGGAAGAACGGCAAAGAAACATATGGCCCCTTGTACAGTCAAATATCAGGCAATGCAACGGTAAAAAGCATGCAGGCCTTACTGCCCAACGGTTATAGTAACATCCAATTATACCAAAACCACCCCTATCCCATAACCATTATCATGGGGGAGAAGGACATGATCGATCCTGATGGGCATAAATTTGCACATTGGACCAAAAATTTATCCAATGTACAGCATGTTCTGATCGCAAAGGCCTCACACGATCCTTGGATCGATCGACCTGAAGCCTTTAAGGAGGCATTTATCAAAGCCATGGAAAAGATTAAATCATAGAATTCCAATGAAACGGATATGGATGATAAACCTTTTTGTCTTGACCGTTGGTTTAGTCAAGGCACAGCCTATGGCCAATAGGAACATGTCCCTACCATCGATTGACAGCATTCAATCCAAGTATGTGGAAGGACAGACCTATAAACTCCACATAACATTGCCACCAAACTATAAACCCAATACAAAAACTTACCCTGTGCTCTATTACCTGGATGCTTGGGAATATACTGGGATCATGAATACATTGGCCAAAGGGTTTATGTTCCGTGGCATGATTGAACCCATCATATTGGTCGGGATATCCCTTGATACAGATGTTGATGGATATTTAACCCAGCGCAATCGGGATTTTTTACCAAGATTGGATGCGGAGGACCATCATTCGGGTGCCGATCACTTTATAAATTTTTTAAAGGAAGAGTTATTGCCGTACATGGAAGGCCATTATTCGGCAAGTGATAAGGACAGGGGTTTGTTCGGTCATTCCTATGGAGGTCTCTTCACCTCCTACACTATAAAGAGAGAACCCGGTCTTTTCTCAAAATTGGCCATTGCAAGTCCATCACTATGGTACCAGGATTTTGCACTATTGACGGATTCAGGTTTTCAGGAAAATATAAAAGGGTTGTCGCATATAAGGATTTTATTGACCTATGGTTCCTTGGAACCGGAAGCCATAAAGAAGGGCGCTGATGATTTGTTTGAGCTAATGGTGAAAAATGAAAAAGTCCAAACGAAAAGAGTGGAGTTTTTGGCGGAAAACCATGTGTCCGTTATTGCAGCAACTTGTTCAAGATTATTAATGGAACTGTACAAACACCAATAACTAAAAAGGTTCATTGATGCTGATATCATTATACGGCATAATGAGCATCTTTTAAAAGGCCATAATATCATGAGTTTAGATCTTAATGCCAACAAAATGATCATTCCCATAGTTCTTTTGGGCTTATTCAAAATTTATGCCCAAAACAATAGGCTTGAAACTTTGGAATTGGGATTGATTCCCATCACTGTAAATGATAGTATCCGAGATTATCCAGATGCTACGAAACAACAACTCAAAAAAGTCTTTGCCAATGTTGAAATCATCGGTTTGGGGGAAAATACGCATCAAGACGGTGCCACTTTTAGGGAAAAGACCAGACTCATTAAATTTTTGCATGAAGAAATGGGG
>JAGQZL010000173.1 GCA_020434915.1 Allomuricauda sp.
TGTAGACCTGACATTAAAATTATCGAAGGGTTTCCGGATAGATCAATTCCTTCGGTTTCGCCACCCATCAGTTCGGTGAGCTCATCCTTCACGATCTTTACCATCAACTGCCCTGGCTGCAGGGTGCTCAATACGTTTTGCCCCAATGCCTCTTCCTTTACCTTATTGGTAAATTCCTTGGCTATTTTAAAGTTGACATCCGCATCCAAAAGTGCCCTACGAATTTCCTTCAGGGTCTCCGCCACATTGATCTCCGTAATCTGTCCATGTCCTTTGAGGACGTGGAGTGCCTTATCCAGTTTTTCGCTTAAATTATCGAACATAGGTTCTTAGGGTTTTAAGAGGCACAAATTTAAGAATAATTAAAAAGAAAAGGACGGCTTTGGGGAGAGCCGTCCTTTAAAAATAAAGATTGGGGAAAATTATGGTTTCTCAAATACTAAAACATCATAAGATCCATCATCGTTTTCATCCTTCAGTTCGATTCGAGTAGAGGTAATGGATACAATTTTCCAGTCATCGGTAAGATCTCCCAACTCATCATCGCTATCAAAGTTGATATAGAATTTCAAGCCATCCTCAGAATCACGCAACACTCTCCAAAGTCCATTGGCAATTGGGTCAGCATTTACGGAAACCTCTACTTGATAATCTGCGGAGAAGTTGAAATCCATTCCGGCATAATCAGTAGT
Source organism: Allomuricauda sp. (assembly GCA_020434915.1). GTDB lineage: Bacteria > Bacteroidota > Bacteroidia > Flavobacteriales > Flavobacteriaceae > Flagellimonas. The sequence goes on from JAGQZL010000173.1 coordinate 693, forward strand.
CATATCCACTTCACTTTCTGAATACAAGGCCACATTCCAAGTACCTCCCATCGCAATATTCCTGATTTCCAAGACATCTGCATCATCGGCACTTTCGTTACATTCCCGCAACAGTACCATTTCATAGTCGGTATCTTCAATTTTAAACTTCAATCGGGACTGTGTTAACTCTCTAACAGGCCATTCAAAGCTTACACCGGGTTCGTCACCCATAGTGATCATAAGGGAAAGCGCCATTTGGCTGTTCAATCCCAATTCCCAGGTTCCTTCACTGGTGTTGACACCATTGCTTAGGGTAACCACACCTTCTGCCATGAACTTGAACTCATAACCCAACAGTCTTTCGATTTCCTCTCCTTGGTTCTTCACTTTCTTGATGACCCATTCGCATTCCTGCAAAATAGCCCTCAAGGTTTCAGGATCGGTTTCACCAACTGGGTCTATATCACATCGTTTTTTCAGTACAATCCTGTTTCCACCATCCTTGTACAGTTTGATGACACCTTCTTCCAGCTCATACACATGTCCTTCTAGGCTAAAGTCTACCAAAGCTTCAAAATCAATACTCATGTAAACACCTGAATCCGTATTCGTGGTAGTCCATGTCCCGGTCAAGGAAGCACTTGAACCTCCTCCATAAAGAACAGTTCCATCTTCCATAAAGGTCAATACTTGCTCAAAATATTGTTCGGTATTGTCTACCTCGTTACGGATGACTTGACGGATTTCCCAAGGACAGGATACCAAATAAGCGTCTAATTCTTCTTTGGTGAAATCATCATCATTGTAATCATCATCGTCATCTTCATCACATTCGTTCTTGGCCATTTCCAAAGCGGCGGCCAATTCAGAATTACTGTTTACCACAACTTCGGTTCCGTCATATTTTTTCAATGTGATGGGGAAATCGATGCTTACCAACTGATCGTCTTCCAACTCTCCGAAAAAACGTCTTAGACCTCTGTCATTCTCAACAGTAATTTCTCCAGTCAATTGGTTTTCCAAGTTGAACGTAAACAAGGTAATAGGGTAGACAAAATCGATACATTCGATATCATCATCATCTCCACCTTCCAAACACTCGCGGGCCATGGCTTCGAGTTCGTCCATATTGTTAATGGTGATCTCACTGAAATCGGCCAAAGTAATGGTGATGGGAAAAATGATATCAAGAATATCGTCATCATCATCGAATTCATCAAAAATCTCTTCGATAACATTTAAATCTGTTTCAGAATCAATGGTGACCTCCACTCCGTTTACTTCTACAGTATAGGGAAACTGTAGGGCAAAACAACTGGCACCATCCACAATATTGTCAAAAGAACCGTCATGGGAACAGGTATCCTCAATCAGTACGGCCGTAGAGGAACTTGCAGATATGGTCTGTTCCTCTTGATCTCCGCCAACCACTTCAAATTCTTCTTGGCAGGAGGCAAAACTTAAAATAACTACAACAAACGCTGCGCGCAAAATGTTGTTCATCAACTTTTTCATAATGATTTGAATTTTGGGGTTACAATTCATCTTTAAAACAACCTTCTTAAAAAAAACCCTACTTTTTCTTAATTTTTTTCAAATATCTTTGACCTGCAACACAAACTCCTAAACATGGACAACGTCTGTGAAGACCAAATATTTAGTTCCCTTTTTAAAGAACATTCCAAGACGGTATTCAATTATATCTTTTATAAGTTTGGCAATGAGGAAAAGGCACATGATGCCGTGCAGGAGGCCTTTGTAAAACTTTGGGAAAACTGTGCGAAGGTCAGTCCGGAAAAAGCAAAGTCGTTTGTGTACACCGTGGCCAATAATCTATATTTAAACGTAATCAAAGCGGAAAAGGTCCGGTTAAAATATGCAGACAAGTCGAACGACCGTTCCAATGAGTCCCCCGAATTTTTGATGGAGGAAAAGGAATACAAGGAAAAGTTGGACAAAGCGCTAAACGCTCTTCCGGAAAATCAGCGTACCACTTTCCTGCTCAATCGTATTGATGGGAAGAAATATGCCGAAATCGCGGAAATGGAAAATGTAAGTGTAAAGGCCATTGAAAAACGGATGCATTTGGCACTGAAAACCTTACGGGAACAGATAGATGGAATTTAATTTTTTGTCCTTTCCTGATTTTCAAGGTAGGGTATTTTAAAAAGTAGTTGTTATAATAAGGTAAAGCATAGAAACCATGCAAGAGTATTACTTGGCAAAATGGCTCAACGGAGAGCTTTCGGAAGCAGAACTTGCGGAATTCAAAAATTCTGACGAGTATGCCTCCTATGCAAAGCTCATTGAGGTTTCAGGCCAACTGGAAACCCCAAAATTTGATGTGGACAAAGCCCTTCAACGTTTAAAGGATGAACGTATTGAAGGTGCCCCAAAAGTCATTGCGCTCAACCCTTTCAAAAAATTCTTGAGGATTGCTGCAGTCATTGCCGTGCTGCTTGTTGGTTCCTATTTTTATGTAAGTACTTTGGATGAAACCGTTTCCACTCAATTGGCCGAACGTACCGAAGTAGTCCTACCGGACAATTCCGAGATTTTCTTGAATGCGGAATCACAGATTTCCTACAGTAAAAAGAAATGGGACCAAAAAAGGGATGTTTCCCTGCAAGGGGAGGCTTTCTTTAAAGTGGCCAAGGGGAAAAAATTCACCGTTTCCACAAGCCAAGGTACCGTAGCCGTCCTGGGAACCCAGTTTAATGTGGAAAATAGGGATAACTTTTTTGAAGTAACCTGTTACGAAGGATTGGTGAGCGTTACCTTTAATGGACAAGAAACAAAATTACCTGCAGGAAGTGCTTTTGTGGTCATCAATGGCCAAATTGTGGACACTTCCCAACCCAAAGGTTCCAACCCTACTTGGATGAACAATGAAAGTAGCTTTGAACGCATCCCACTTAAATATGTCATTGCCGAGCTACAACGACAATTCAATGTGAAGGTATCCACCAAAAATGTGAACACTGATTTAATTTTTACCGGTTCCTTCAACAACACAGACCTCGAAATGGCGTTAAAAAGTATAAGTACCCCGTCTCAGATTCAATACAAGGTAGAAGGCGATAACGTACTTTTTTATGCTGGGAACACACCTCAATAAACATTCAGGCCTCGTTCTGGGTTTATTGTTTTTCCTGTCTTGCACTTTTGTGATCCATGCACAGGAAGAACAACAGCCCCCCATTGCCCTTATTTCCTATATCAAATCGCTGGAAGATCGTTTCAACATTAAGTTTTCCTATCTCAATGAAGATTTGGAAAACCTTTCCATTGACATCCCCAAAGATTTGGACAGCTTGGATGCTATCTTGGAATTCATCGAGAAAAAGCTCGAGATCAAAGCCGAAAAACTTAACGATAGGTACTATACCTTAAGCAAGAACAACCTAGTTGACCTTTGTGGAATCGTTTTGGACAATTTTGCCGAAAATTCCATTTCTGGTTCCACTGTGGAAATATTGGGAACCAAAGTTGCCCAAATTACCGATGTGGATGGAAAATTTATGCTCCAAGGGGTTCCAAAAGATGCCTCCCTTAGAATTCGATATTTGGGATACCTTACCAAAATCATGGGTGTAGCTGATGTACTGGCCATGGGTGACTGTCCCAAAATATTGATGTCCCCCCATTATGAGCAATTAAACGAAGTCATCGTTTACCAGTTCCTTACCACGGGCATCGTCAAAGAAACCGATGCAAGCATTACGCTGAACACGGCAGAGTTTGGGATTCTGCCCGGCCAAATAGAGCCCGACATCCTTCAGACCGTACAGGCCCTTCCCGGTATTAAAAGTATAGACGAGACCGTTTCCGACATCAACGTACGTGGTGGCACTAACGACCAAAATTTGGTCCTGTGGAACGGCATTAAAATGTACCAATCCGGGCATTTCTTTGGATTGATCTCTGCCTTTAATCCCTACTTGACTGATAAGGTGACCATCTACAAGAATGGAACCCCAGCAGCTTATGGCGATGGGGTAAGCAGTGTGATACAAATGGAAACCAGCAACACCATTGCCGAACAATGGAGCGGTGGCGCCGGATTTAATCTCATCAGTGGTGATTTTTATACCGAGGTCCCGATTTCGGACAAATTGGGCGTTCAGTTTTCAGGTAGACGTTCCACTACAGATTTTATCAGTACTCCTACCTATAACCAGTTTTTTGACAGGGCCTTTCAGGACAGCGAGATCACCGACCAGAACAACAACTCCGTGGATGATGATATCTTAAGGGATGAAGACTTCTTTTTCTATGACTTTTCGGGTAAACTCCTTTATGACATAAACGACCATCACAAGCTGCGGTTGAGCGCCATCCAAATCAACAATGACCTAAGGTATATCGAAACCAACATTACCGACTCGGAAACCACTACCAGTTTGCTCAAACAAGCCAATACTTCCTTGGGCGGACAATTGCAGAGTGAATGGACGGACAGGTTTTCCACACATTTGAACATCTACTACTCTCGATACAATCTGGATGCCCAAAACGTGTTCGGCAACCAAACCCAATCGCTGTACCAGAACAATCGTGTGATTGAAAATGCACTGAAACTAGATACCGATTACATACTCAACGACAAGTTGGTTTGGAACAATGGCTACCAATATATTGAAACAGGAATCAGCAATGCCACGGAACTGAATCAGCCCTTTTTTGAAAGTAATATAAAAGGTGTTATCAGGATTCATGCCCCTTACTCACAATTTAAATACCACAGCTTTGGGAACAAGATCATTACGCAAGTCGGTGCCCGTATCAACTTTGTTGAAAATTTGGGTACTTTCTCAAAGCTTCTGGTGGAGCCAAGGGTGAATCTAAACTTTAAACTGGCGAACTATCTTCGTGCGGAAGTGTTGGGCGAATTCAAAAGCCAGACCACCAACCAAATTATAGACCTGGAACAGAATTTCTTGGGGGTGGAAAAACGCCGATGGATCTTATCCAACGACGGCACCTTGCCCGTTACCCAGAGTAAACAGGGCTCTGTTGGCCTCAATTACGAAAAGAACAGCTTTTATGTAGGGGTGGAAGGGTTCTATAAAACCGTGGACGGAATCAGTACCAGCACTCAAGGATTCCAAAATTCCAATCAATTTTCTGGCGAAATCGGCAGTTATGAAGTGAAGGGAGTGGAATTCCTTATCAACAAAAAAGGGGACAATTACAGTACCTGGCTCAGTTATGCCTACAACAAGAATGACTATACTTTTGATTCCATCGTGCCCCAGACGTTTCCCAACAATCTGGACATCCGGCATACGCTAACCTTTGCCAGCACCTATACCTATAAAAATCTGAAATTGGGTATTGGTCTTAATTATCGAACAGGAAAACCCTATACTCAACCTCTTGAGGGTGATGAAGCATTGGACCAAGACTTTTTTCCTGCTCGCATCAATTACGAAGAACCCAACAGTAGTAGGCTGCCTGAGTATTTTAGGGCGGATGCCTCCGCTGTTTACAGTTTTCGATTGAGCCA
>JAGQZL010000174.1 GCA_020434915.1 Allomuricauda sp.
AGGTGTACCGGTTAAATATTCGTGCCGAAATCTCTTCTTGACTCTTGAATTTGGCTTCCCAAGAAGTGAAAAATGTATAATCCGTGTTCTGGTAATCCAGTGTGGGCCTCCAGATAAAATTGGGACTGAATCGAAAACCATGGAAATTTAGTTTTCCTCTCATGGGCCAAAAGTTGAATTCCACAAAAGGGCGGGCAGCCACAATGTCCTGCCTGCGGATATACCCTAAATCAGAGCGGAAATCATCGCCCACATAACTGCCCCTGACCCCAAAATTAAAGTATCGGGAGTTGTACCTTAGGTCAATACCCCCCGAACCATCACGACTGCCAATACCATGTGCAAATGACTTGTGGTAATAAAATTTACCTGTCCATATATTATCTGCGGATGCCAAGTTATAATCCAGACCAACCACCCGGTTGTAGCGATCGGTTTCGTCCAAAAAGTCATAATCCTCGAAAGTCTGGCGGTTTACAAACAAAAGGCTTAGGTTGGACCGGGCAAACATCTTTTTTTGCAGGGCAACCACTGTATTGTTGTTACTTGCTATCTCATTGGCCTCATCGGCTTCTGTTTGTATGTTCAATAGGCCCAGGCGCCAGTCTTCCGTTAACTTGCCACTTAGACGTACCCCGCCTATAATGCCGTTCTGGATCGTCTCGCCATCCAGATTTTCGGCAATCCCGATCCTACGGGAAAAAAAAGGGTTGGCGTCCCTTTCACTTCCGAACGAACCGAACAGGTCACTATTATCAATAAAGAATTGTCTTTTTTCAGGCAGTGAAACCTCAAATCGTGTTAGGTTCACCACCAAGTTATCAACCTCTACGTTTGAAAAGTCAGGGTTGATGGTCACGTCCAGGTTCATCCCGTTCCCGATGGATACCTTGGCATCCCCACCAAAATCGAACTTACTGAGGTTTTCACCGGTTTCATAGTCTTTCCCGACAATACCGTTCACGTAAGGAATAAGTGCCATGGGGGTCCTAGACTTTCCAAGAGGTTTTTCAAAGACCATGTCGCCCATGAAGGCCAAGCTGTAGACTAGTTGGTTTTGTGGAATTTTCATCCAGGTACTGGTCTCGTTGGACTGCATGTCAAACCGATAGCTGTTAAAACGCCATTTGGTCTCCCCTTGTTTAAATTTGAAGGAGGTAAGGGGAATGGCAATCTCACAGATATAGTAACCGTCATACAATTTGGTCTCCCCTTGCCATTTTACATCCCAGGAGGTGGTAAAACCGCTTGGTCCCGATCCTCCATTGGAAATCAAGGCTTCCCTTCGAACCCCATAGGGGTTCATTCCAAAAAGAAAAGCGTTGGTGCCATCATTGAACGTATCGAACAACAGACTAATGTTATCGTTGCCGCCTGCCCTGTAGTCCCGCTGTAGGGAAGGAATCACGTAATCGTCCCCCTCTGTGTTCAGCTTAATTCCAATATAAAGGGTGGTATTGTTGTACAACATACGTATGTCGGTCTGTTGGCCCGCCAAGGTGGTATCCGACGGAAAATATTGGTGGAAAGTGCCTGCGCTTTCGGCCATTTCCCAAACGGGTTCATCCAGGATTCCATCTATTTTAGGGATATCTTCGGTATAACGTACTGTGAACGTTTTGTGGTCCATTTGCCCCAAAAGGGCAAGGGGGAGTAGTAGTGCTGCAACTACAAAACGAAACTTTGACATTGGGTTGGTTTAGTCGGTTTTTTCAAATGTACAAGATACATAGTTAAAAAAATCCCAAAATTGGGCCTGAGTATGGCCCTTTGGAAAAAGATTCAGAAAATTGGTAGATTGTTGCTTTGTTTCAAACCAATATTTTCCGTCAAGATGAATAATTCCTTTAGCAAATTCCTTATTCTTTTTCTCTTGTTTCCTATCATGGTATCTGGGAGTACCCTTTGGGGCAAAACAGGCCATAGGGTCACTGGGCAGATAGCTCAAAACCATTTGACGGGCAAGGCCAAAAGGGCCCTCAATGATTTGTTGGACGGGCACAGCCTTGCGTTCGTTTCCACTTATGCGGATGACATCAAGGCGGATAGGACCTACTCCAAGTATTCTGCTTGGCATTATGTAAATTACCCATTGGGAATGAGCTACAAAGATTCCGAAAAAAGCAAATATGGGGACATTATCACAGCCATTGAAGAATGCAAATCCATGGTCAAGAATGAGAAAAACAGTAGGGAAGACCGGGTTTTCTATTTAAAAATGTTGATTCACTTGATTGGCGACCTTCATCAGCCCATGCATGCCAGTAGGGCAGAGGACAAAGGGGGTAACGATATTCAGGTACAATGGTTTGGCGAAGGAAGCAATCTTCACCGTGTTTGGGACAAGAACCTGATTGAATCCTATGGGATGACATACACCGAATTGGCAACAGAACTGGATAAACTTTCAAAAAAGGAACGTAAAAAAATCCAGGAAGGCACAATATATGATTGGGTGGACGAATCCCACCAAATTTGCGGGAAACTTTATGATTCCGTAAAAGTTGGTGAAAAAATGGGCTACCAGTATACCTATAACTATAATGATCTACTCTTCCAACAACTTCAAAAAGGAGGTTTTAGGTTGGCGCAAGTGTTGAACGACCTATTCGACTGATTTTTTACTGAAGCACCGTCTTCAATTGGTTTCTATATTCAGAGGGATTTTGGCCTGTAAAGGCCTTGAACGATTTATTGAAGTGTGAGAAATTGTTGAAACCACTGTCATAACATACCTGGGTAATGCTGATGGGTTGTTCTGCCAATAGCTTGGAAGCGTGTACGAGACGGTATTCGTTCACGAATTGGGTGAATGTCTTGTTGGTGATTTTTTTGAAGTACCTGCAGAACGAAGGAACCGTCATACTCACCATATCCGAAATCTGTTCCAAACTGATGTCTTCCTTAAAATGGGTCTTTACGTGGTTGAAGACAATATTGATGCGGTCGTTGTCCTTAACCTCGGTCTCCAAAGAAAAACCTTCTGCATTTAGAACGTTCATTTCATCTGAAGTGGCCAAAATGTTCAGGATGTTCAGGATAGAGAGCAACCTTTGGAAATCGGTCTGGTATTCCAAGATCTCCATTTTTTCACCCACTTTCATCTTGGTCTTGCCATAAAAGGCAATACCTCCCTTGGCTACCTCAAAAAGTTTTTGGATGTTCTTCATTTCTGGGATGTTGAAGAAATCATTGCCCAAAAAGTCAGCTTTCATCTGTATCAACGTTTCACTCTTGTTTCCGGTGAGTTTGTCTGTAAAACCACAATGGGGTAGGTTGGAACCTATTAATATGAGGTCACCGTTCCTAAAATAGGAAACATGGCTGCCTATTTGTCTTTTGCCCGAGCCACCGTTCACATATACCAACTCCAATTCTGGGTGGTAATGCCAGCCATTGTTCTTGTTCTCATTGTTTTCATTGAACTTTTGAAAAAGAAATGAGTGTCCAAAACTGGGTGCAATTGCTTCAAATGCCGGTTTTTGAATCATTGGTGCCAAAATTTGTTTTGTAGTGTAAAATTAAAATGGTCTTGGGTGTGGTTATATCTACAAATTTACCACAAATGTATGCTATTTTATCATTTAAGAGTATTTAACACCACTACCATGTTAAAATTGCACATAAACTGGAAAATCGGGTGGTGTTTCTGTGCGCTATTGCAGCATACATTTGTCTTGTAATCTTAAAAAAGCGAAGTGTTATGAAATCAACAGTAAAAAACCTAGCAGTAGTAGCGGCCGTTTTGGTAAGTACCATCGGGTTGGCGAACACAGAAGCAGCTGATTTTGGTAAAAAAGGAGCTGCCAAGTACGAAGTTGAAAAGAATTTGGTGAAAGTTAACCTTGATCCAGTTTTTATAAAGAAAGGTCAGAAAGTAATGATGAACCTTTTGAACGTTTCCAAAGGAAAAGTGCTTCTTAAAGTATACGATAGCCAAAACAGACTTGTTTTCAATGAGTCCATTGATGGTGATATCGTTGTGGAAAAAGCATTCAACTTTGAGAAAGCATACGAAGATAAATATACCATAGTTGTTGTGGACAAGTTCGGTACCTACAAGGAAACTATGGAAGTAAGATAGTTTGTTTAGTTAATTTTTATGTGCATTGGGGGCCGTGAGGTCCCCTTTTTTTATGCAAATTTTTTAAGCTTTTCCCTTTTTCCAGGCGGCAAGGCCTCATTGTCAATGGCAAGTCGTAATAGTTTTTTGTCCTTTTCCCTTGCAAAAAGTAATTGGTAAAATTGTTGGATGGTCAACGGGTTTTTGGATTCTTCTGCCAATGTGAGGACGTCTCCTTTTGTAACATGGCCAGTTTGCAACACTCGGACATAGGTTCCGGGAAAACTATGGTCAATAAATTCCTTCAATATCTTTTGGTCGCCAAAACGAATGCCCAGTTTAAAGCAGGGTTCCCGTGGTTGTGTAACCTGCACCAAGGCGGTTCCCAGTTTATAAATGTTACCAATTCTGAGTTTGGACTCGTCCAACCCTTCCACGGTTAGGTTTTCCCCGAACATGCCCCAATCCCAATCCAACGCTGGGTACTTTTCTTTCCAATAGGGGTATTGATTGGAAGAGAACAAATAACAGGCTTTGTGGACTCCTCCATGTACCGTGCGGTTTGAAATGGTATCGTTGGCCACATTTTCCAAATCCAAAAAAAGGGGACCGTCAACAGGGTATTTGTAGATTCCTGTCGTGGTCTCTTCGCCGTTCCATTGAATTTTGGTGGATTTTCCGAGATTGGTAGAGATGACTTTCATGCCACCAAGATAAAAAAACCACCGCTTGGGACGGTGGTTTCTTCATTAGTTTTTTGGAAGGGTTCAATCTTGTTTTTCCAAACGTTTGGTCATATTAAACCCGACCAAGAGTCCTACACCCGCCATTAGGAAGATGGTACCTGGATAGGCTACCTCCTCGTACACTCCAAAGGTGTTGACCAAAATGGAGGCGATAAAAATGGCCAACCCAATACCGATCAACAACACGGCAATGTTCAGAATGATGATTTTCCAAAATGGCAATGTCCCATCGCGCTTACCCCGAACAAAGATGCTGGCATCGGCACCTTTTTCGATCAAGGCCAAACGTTCCTTGTTACGTGTTGAAAAATAGAGGTAGGCAATCGCAAAGATGACTCCAAAAATTACTGGTAAAATGATTACTTCAGATCCCATGACAATTCGTTTTTATTTGATTATTAATGTTTTTGTTCACAGCTTATGACGATGCTAGTTTCAAACAGGTTACATATTTTTATAAAAAACCTGATCTGTGTAACCTAAAATGCAAATTGGGCGTCCAATGTACAATGCTGACCAACAAGGAACAAGAACTGATAACGGAGATACGTCATGGCAATACCAGGGCCTTTTCCGATTTTGTGGATCAATACAAGGATTTGGTGTTTACTATTTCCTTGCGGTTGTTGGGGAACAGGGCAGAAGCCGAGGAGGTTTCCCAAGATGCGTTCATCAAGGTTTTTAAATCTTTGGATACCTTTAAGGGGGATTCAAAAATATCGACTTGGGTGTATAGGATTGCATACAACACCTGTTTGGATCGCATCAAGAAGAATAAAAAGGGAAGGGTACATGTAGATGTGGATTATTTGAAGGAAATCGCTTTTTCAGAATTGGATGATGCACTTGACAAGATGATGCTGGAGGAGCGTAGGGATATGATCAATAGGTGTTTGGCAAAATTACCTCCAGAAGATGCAGGAATCATTACCTTGTTCTATTTTGAGGAAAAGAACCTTATGGAAATGGAAAAGATTTTGAGCCTACCGGTGAATACCCTAAAAGTGAGGTTGTTTCGGGCCAGAAAGAAATTGGCCGTGATCATGGAAAAAAATATGACAAAAGAAATATTGCAAAGCAATGGATAAGCAAGAAGACAAAAAATTGGAAGATTTTGTGGATAGAATCATGCGGGAAACTTCTTTGGAATCCCCATCTGCCGATTTTACCAAAAACCTCATGCAAAAAATTGAATCCGAACGAGCAAGGGAAGTATTCGCCTACAAGCCTATTTTTCCCAAACCGGTATTGGTGGGATTTTTTGCGGCTTTCGTGGCCTTAATGGCCTATGTTATCCTTCAATAT
>JAGQZL010000175.1 GCA_020434915.1 Allomuricauda sp.
TGTTGGCTAAAAATTAACTAAAATAGTATCCTTCCATTTTTAGCATAAAAAAACACCCCGCAAAACGGGGTGTCATCATATTGTTTTTCAATCGTTTACTTAAAGTCCCCACCATTGACCACCGTCCATTCGGAAAGGGGTTTGATGTATTTTTTAATGGCCTTGTTCACGTCTTCCTTGGTCAATGCCTTCATTTTGGCCTCCATCTCCTTGTGGAAATCCATAGTTCGGTTGTAATACAAATTGTTGTTCACCAAAGAGGACAATTCGTTGTCTTTGGCACGTGAGACACTCTGTCCCTGGATCCAACCGTTCACGGCATTTGAAAATTCCTCATCAGTGATACCATCTGCTATAAATCGCTCCAATTCTTCCTTAAAGCCCAATTGCACTTTTTCCAAATTATCCGGATTGTAAATAGCGTAAAGGAAGATGGATGAATTCTTGTCGCCCTGATCTCCATCGGCTGAAAAATTGGCTCCAACACCATAGCTCACACCATCCTTTTGGCGAAGTCTATCGGCAAACCTGGAGTTAAGGAAACCACCTCCCAATACTTCACCGGCAATAATCATGGCAGGATAGTCATCATCATATTGGCTCATTTCCACACCAAGCACCCCATAGGTTACCGCATTTTTCTTATCCGGGGTGATGATATTCTCGTTTACCGCTTTGTTTTTGGTATAAGGATCTTTTATCTCGGCATAGGACACTTTGCTTTGGAACCCTTTAAAATTGGAATCCATGAAAGACTTCAACGCATCAGAATCAAAATTACCGATGACCACTAAAGTGCTTCTTCCCAAACCATAGTATTTATTGTAGAAATCGACCAAATCTTGTCGTGTTACGGAGTTAATCGCAGCAATTTCTTCCTCTGTGGACATGGCATATAGCGGATGCCCTTTCGGATAATGATTGTTCAGTTCAGAAACTCGTTTTGATGCCAAATAACCAGGTTCTGTACGATTCCGCTCAATATTGGCCAATCGTTGGGTCTTTAACTTGGTCAACTCCTCTTCCTTAAAAGATGGGTTTTTAATAATCTCCGTCATCAATGCTAACGTGCCCATTAGATTCTCTTCGGTGGATTCGATGGAGCAATAAATATTACCGTTCCTTGCAAAAAAGCTCAATGAAGATTTCAGCTTGCTCAGCTCATCCTCGATTTCTTGTCTGGTTTTGGAAGTTGTACCCTTATCCAACATAGAGGCGGTAAACGATGGCACCAATCCTTGGTTCATCAAACTGTTCACATCTCCGTTTCGCATGTTGAAACTAAGGATCACCGTTTTTCCCCGGTTGTCCTTTTCTATAAATCCGTATTCAATTTTATCGAACAGTTTTCCTGATTCCAATCGGCTCTGGATATTATCGAATGATACATCGAACGCTTCACCGGTTCCTTTGTCTTCCTTACCTTCATAGGTTGTAACCAGTTCCGTCACCCCCGTTGGATGGGGAATGGCCACCCTCACAGGATCTTTGGTAGGCACAAAACGGCCCATGGTCCTGTTGGTGGGTATCAAGTATTTTTTCATGGCGGCATTTACCTGATCTACTGTCATGGCTTCCACTCTATCCCTAAAGATGAAGGAAAGCCTCCAATCCCCGGCGCCAATAAATTCACTCATGTAAGTGCCCAGATACCCCGAATTACGGTTTACCTCATCAATATCCTTAAGGATATTGGCCTTGGCCCTGTCCAATTCTTCTTGGGTGATGGGCTCCAGACCATCCATGGTTTCACGGATGATTTTTTCAACCTCATCGGCACTTTTGTCCGATGGCACATCCACATTCAAGTAGAAGAATCCCGGCTCTTTGGTAAAGGGAATAAACGACCAAAGTGAAGATGCTTTCTGGGTCTCTATCAATTTCTTGTACAATCTGCCTGATGGGGTATCGGTCAAAACATTTTCCGCAATGGCCATGGCGGCATGGTCCTCATCAGCTCCAGCTGGCGTGTGGTACATCATGGACACAATTTGAAGATCCCCAACACGGGATACTTTTACAAAGCGCTCACCATCCTGCTCAGGCTCCTCGGTATAGGAGTCACGCAAGGGAACGTTTGGCGCTTTTAGGGAACCGAATTTCTTCTGTACCTTATCCAACACAGCAGCTTCATCAAACTTTCCGGTAATCATCAAGACTGCATTGTCCGGGCGATAAAATTTCTTGTAGAATGCCTGAAGGTTTTCAATGGGCACACGTTCTATGTCGGAACGGTTGCCAATGGTGCTGCTCCCGTAATTGTGCCACTCAAAAGCGGCGTTGATCACTTTTTGCATCAATACACGGGAAGGACTGTTCTCCCCACTTTCAAACTCGTTCCGCACCACACTGAATTCAGATTCCAAATCCTTTTTGGCAACATATGAATTCATCATACGGTCGGCCTCCAAATCCAAAGCCCAATCCAAATTTTCCTCAGTTGCATTAAAGGTCTCAAAATAATTGGTCCTGTCGTACCAAGTAGTTCCGTTGGGTCTGGCACCATGGGAAGACAGTTCCTTAGGAATATCCGGATGATTGGGCGTTCCCTTGAAGACCATATGCTCCAAAAGGTGGGCCATGCCCTTTTCCCCATACCCTTCATGTCTAGATCCCACAAGGTATGTAATGTTCACTGTAATGGTCTGGGAAGAGTTGTCCGGAAACAACAGGACTTTTAACCCGTTGTCCAATTGGTATTCCGTGATACCTTCTACAGTAGCTACTTTTTTCATCTGGGCACTTGCAACCACAGAACTGGCCAACAAAAGCAACAGACAAAATTGCTGAAAGAGATTTTTCTTCATTTTATACGTGTTTTAGTTAATGGAATTCTTTTTAAACTTATGGAAAATAATGATATTCAAAGGGCTATGAATTCTTAAAATTCCTTTAATTAAACTGTTCGTTAAAAATTTCCCATAAAAAAAGCCCCAGATTGGGGCTTATTGCTTATTCGATTACTTGTACCACGCTACCACAGGTGAGCATGGCATCCCCATAATAGGGATTCCGGATTTCCTCATCCAGACTGAGCCAATTGGCCCCATTGTTATTGTCCGCCATTGGGCAATGTTGAACAAACACTTTTTCGTTCAAACCCTTCATCTGGTTACCCATCATGATCATATTTTCAGACAACATAATAAAATCATCCCGTTGTTTTTCAAGGGAACTGGCTTTGGAAATTGATGTTAACTTTTCAATGATAATAGCGAGGTGTTGCTTGGCCATATCATTCATGTTGGTTGTGCCCATTTGCTTTGCAACTTCAACTCCTTCCTTGGCTAAGTGCTGCACCTGAGTAGCATCGGAAGCGACCAAACCATCCTTCAGTTTCATATAACTGCGCAACAATTGCTCAAACATGTTTTGGGCTTTTTCAGAAAATTCCATATTCATTGCGGAAGACATGCCCATGTGGCCCTCATGGCCCGTCATGGTTTTGCCACCATCTTGGTTCATCATGGATTTCTTGCCCTGTAACTGCGCTGCCGCATCCACCGTAAATGTGCCTTTGGCAACCACACGTTCTCCTGATTTCAATCCAGAATTGACCACATAGGCCCCATTCATCAAGTTGCCCAGTTCCACTTCACGCATTTCAAAAATAGATGCACTGATATCGGGTTGCACATAAACCACGGATCTTTTACCGGTCCATAGCACGGCACTTTCCGGAACCGTCAATACTTCGTTATCTTCCATTTTGGAAACTTCCACCTCGCCCTGAACGAACATGCCGGGTTTCAACAATCCATTTTTATTATCAAGTTCTGCTCGTACTTCCAGTGTTCTGGTCTGGGCGTTCAAAATGGGATCTACAAAGGAAACCTTGGCCTTGAAATTTTCATTGGGATAGGATTTGGTGGACACTTCTATGCCCTGTCCAGTCTTAAACTGGCTCAATTGGTTTTCATAGGCATCAAAAACGACCCAGACCGAATTGAGGTTGGCCACTTTCACCAAAGGCGAACCTGTTTTGATGTAATCCCCTTCTTCCACCATGATAGCAGACACCACCCCACTTACATTGGCATAAACCGGGAAATTTTCCACCACCTTGCCCGAACTTTCAATTTGATCGATCTGGGCATCGGACAGCTTCCATAGTTTCAACTTGCTTCGTACCGCATTATACAATTGGGGCTGACTGGATTTCAACCCGGCGGCGGTCAACAACTCTTGTTGTGCTGCTACCAATGCAGGGGCGTAAATGGTAGCCAACTTTTGACCCTTACTAATTTCCTCCCCTTCAAAATTAATGGACAAACTTTCTATTCGGCCATCAAAATAGGCCGATTGCACGGCATCCGATTCCTGGTTGATGGCCACTTTCCCGGAGAGTTTAATGTGATCGCTACCCTCAATATCAGATCCCACTACAAGGGTTTCCACTCCTGCTAACACCATGGCATTTTCGGTCATTTTTATTTGATTGGCCGCCAATCCTTCACCATTGGCATCCGCAGGTATCAAATCCATGCCACAAATGGGACAACTACCAGGTTCCGGTTGCATAATCTGCGGGTGCATGGAACAGGTCCACATTTCTCCTGCGGCCATTTCCGCATCATGATTATGTGCATCCATTGAAGCAGTTTCAACTTTACCACCAAAAATAAAATACCCCACAAGCAGCCCTGCTATGACCGCGATTCCGATGTAAACAATGTTTTCCTTTTTCATCTCTGTTATTTTTTTCGTTGTATCAACTTTCGAACACTCGGCGACGAGGTAAACCACAGCAAGAATCCGCTCAACACCGTAATCAATCCCAAAAGTGAAAATGCCCGAAGTACGGTGGTGTTAAAATCGTCCCTTCCCTCATAATCCATGGTATGGGTCATCCATAAAAAATCGAACCATCGCCAATTACGATGTCGAACGGTTTGAAACGAACCATCTTCTACGGAAACATAGGCCTTGATATCTTCCGGCGAGTCATAGGAAATCACATAAGCGGGTAATTTCTTCTCTCGATATTCATGGTGTTTGTCGGTTTCCGAAAGTACATCAACACCTTTCACCTTAAGATCAGGTGCCATTTGCTTTTGGGCCACTTGCAAGGCTTCCTGCTCTGTAATTCCCCTTTTAAGCTTGCCGGTTTTGGCATCCACCAAAAATTCATTGTTGATCCAGTAATAAGGATTGCCTGCTATTTCCTTTAAACTTATTGAACTGATATTCTCCGTAACATCAATTTGGGAAAGACCAATCAAATCATTGAACGCCATGGGCTCATAGGCCATGTTCCTAAAATGATCGCCATGGATCTCGTCAATATCGGTCCAACTGAAATACAGGCCGCTCGCTGTCCACATAATGAATTGAATGCCCAAAAACAGCCCCAAATACCGGTGGGCCTTTCGAATTTTTACCGCTGTGGTTCTTTTTACCATATTCTAATCAATTGATTTTGTTCGTAAGCGCAATGCATTGCCGATCACCGATACCGAGCTGAAACTCATGGCCAGTGCGGCAATCATTGGTGACAGCAAGACGCCAAAAAATGGATAGAGCACCCCGGCCGCCACAGGTACGCCTATTGTATTATAGATCAAGGCAAAAAACAGGTTCTGCTTGATGTTTTTCATTACGACCTCACTGAGGTTTCTTGCTTTTACAATCCCGTGAAGGTCTCCTTTTACCAACGTGATCATGGCACTTTCAATGGCCACATCGGTACCAGTGCCCATGGCAATCCCCAAATCGCTTTTTGCCAAAGCAGGAGCATCGTTGATACCATCACCGGCCATGGCCACGATCTTCCCTTCGGATTGAAGGCGCTCCACTTCCTTCATTTTGTCCTCGGGCAAGGTTTCGGCCTTAAATTCATCCAAGTTGAGTTCCTTGGCTACGGCAGCCGCAGTATTTTTATTGTCACCCGTAAGCATGATTACGGCAATTCCTTTATCCTGAATGGCCTTGATCGCTTTGGCGCTGGTATCTTTTACCCTATCGCCAATGGCCACATAACCCTGACATTTGCCATCCACAGCAAGATAGGAAATGGTCTTACCCTGTTCTTGGGATTTTGCAACCTCATCCTGCATTTTTTGAGTGATTTCAATTCC
>JAGQZL010000176.1 GCA_020434915.1 Allomuricauda sp.
CATAAAAATGAAAGTAGCAGAAAAACAATGCCAATAACGTAGGTTTTTTTGTCGTTATCCTTAAACATGCTATAATAAACCCTAAAAAAGTTTTCCAGGGTTATGAAGGTTATAACAGCAAATAAAACTTGGGCAGAAAGTCCCAGTTTGGAAAAAACGAACATAAGAATATAGAACATAGAATCTGCTCTTGATTCCAATAAAACCCCAAGTTGCTCAAGGTTCATTTGTTCAATCTGCTCAAAAAAACGATAATGGCTTGCCAGATCATTGGTTTCCAAAGGAATAATATGATAGCTCAGTAGCGCATAAAAAATGGCCAAAAGAGTTAATGCTCCCCTACTTTTTTTAAAAACACCGAAAAAAATGAACGGTGCCGAAAGCCAGGGACTAACCAATAGGGTTAACAAAGAAACAACATTGTAATTTTTTATGGCCAGTCTTGGTTGAATCGTCATCGTTATGTTCTCTTAACTGAAAGTAGAAATGGATGTTCTAGTCTTGATTTCTAAACTTCTTATCAAGATATTTCTTTTTTTCTGATAGCTCCATTCCATAGACAAAGTCGTAATCTGGTTTGTTTTTTTCAAAGTATTCTTCAATACTACATATTAATTTTGCGGGTGAACCGGCATAAACGGAGTTGGATTCCAGAACACCCTTCACGATACTTCCGGCGCCCACTACTATGTTGTCCCCAATTACACTGCCAGGTAGAATTATGGTGTTCAATCCGATAAAAACATTGTTGCCAATAACAATTTTTTTAATCAGATCGATATTCCGATACTCTTTTTTAAGGTTTCTAATTACATGAAGACCGCCATCGTGTGTAATAAAATGTACATTGGGTGCCGTTGCAAAATTATCCCCTATTTCTATCAGATATGGTTCTGTACCGAAAAACCTTGTTCTAAAAACACAGTTCTTACCAAACTTAACCCCTTCCTTTTTTGCAAATGAATTGGGGGATAGTGCCCTTAATCTTATACTTCTAAACAATCTTTGAATCATACTCAACCTGTTTTATCTGTAGTTTTTCAAATATTGAAATTTTTCTTTTTACCAATAGATGATTGATCAAAGAAAAACTCAAGGATACTATTGCGTACAACAAAACAACATTATGAAATGTGAAATTATAATAGGAACTTATCAAGACCAAGGAAGTAATGGAAACAAAACTGACCATCGTATACCAAAAGGCATATTTTTGAAACGGATATACTTTCATGGATACGGAAGAAGGTATGGAAATAAAATACCATATAAATATGGGAATCAGATATCGCGTCAAAACCCCACTTTGCGACCAGTCCTTTCCAAACACAAATTCAACGATGGGTGGAAAAAAAGCAAATATTCCAATTGATATGAATATGCTCCCAACCATTAGTGCCACGAATGCCTTGTTGTAAATGGGGACAATGGTTTGGTTGTTGTTTTTCTTTTGTGCCAATTTGGAGAGCAATACTGGCCTTATTGAAGATGAAATTAAACTGGCCGGCTGGACTATTAGGCTAAGTGCAATAGAATAGACCCCCACTTGTGCCAAGGAATAATATTCCGTGAACACCAAAATAGGCATCCCTGCCGAAAGAGCCAATACGAGGTTCGACCAACAGAAAAATTTGGGATACTCCTTATATTTTAAAAGTTCTTTTCTTATTGATTTCTTTGATACTTTACTGAACAGACCATTCAAGATTTTTTGGTCCTTATACAGCAAAAAGAACACCCCTGCCAAGCCAGAGGCTATAAAACCCCATTCCATTCCGTACGGATTAACATAGAACAACCCGATCTGTAATAAAATCAACACTAAATTTCTGAGGACTTTGGACCAACTTAGCCTGTTGTAATCATTGAATCTTATTTTACAGTACCCAAGTGAGGTAATCGCCACTTGAACAAAAGTGGCTATTGCAACAAAAAGTGCAATTTCCCTATACTCCTCAAAAAATCCAATGGGTACTTTTAGGGCCAGGCCTATTAAACAAGACATCAGGAAAGCGCTTATCAAAGTTATTTTCAACAGAACAAAGGCATGCTTATCTTTTTTTGGCAATACAATGGTATTGTCATAGGCCAATGATGCAAAAGAGCCGGTTATTCCAATCGTTGAGATAAAAAGAGCATACAGACCAATTGTTTCTTTTTCGTAGATTCTGGTTATTATGGGCATCCCGGCCAACATAATAAGTTGTGCCAAAAAAGTTCCTGTAAATATTTTTAATACGTTCTTAAAGAATAGGTTCTTCAATAACTTCATTCTAAACGCACTATAGTATTTGGCGGTCTTCATTTATTCAGATAGCTAATGCTATCGCTAAATTGTTGTTACGTTTCAGTTTGTAGAGGTTGGTTTACCATTTAATACATTTATGACATAGGTTTGTGGACAGTAATCAATCTTGGCAATTCATTTTGGATAAAAATTCTTCAAAGCTTTGGTTTTTTTCATCTTTTTTTGAAAGCACAAAACAACCTGAAACCTTCACCCAATCTATCCCCAATCTACCATCGTCATATCTCATCCCCTCCTCAGCTTCTTTATTATAGTAATTATCACATTTATAAAAAACCTTGGCGGACTTGCTCAATGTCAAAAACCCATGGGCAAAACCTCTTGGTACAAACAACTGTTTTTTATTGATGCTGCTCAGCTCAATAGATGCATATTGGCCGAAAGTAGGGGAATCTTTACGCAAATCTACCACAACATCCTGAATATTCCCCTCCAATACCGAAACCAATTTTGCCTGGGCGTGCTTACCCTTCTGGAAATGTAGCCCTCGAAGCACTCCTTTTTTTGAATAAGAAATGTTGTCCTGTACAAAAGTTATGTCTTGACCAATGGCTTTGCAGAAATCCCGGTGGTTGTAACTTTCAAAAAAATAGCCCCTTTCATCCTCATGAATAATTGGTTCCAAAACAAAACATCCTTTGAGCTTGGTCTCCGTTGCCTTCATCATCTTTCCTTGTTCAAAATGCCCAACAGTCTCTTACCGTAACCACTTTTCATCAAGGGATGGGCCAATTGTTCAAACTCTTTTTGGTTTATATATCCCATTTCATAGGCCGCAACCTCAATAGAACCAATGATTGTTCCCTGTCTTTCCTCGATGACCTCCACAAATTGGGAAGCCTGCATCAATGCTTGGAAGGTGCCTGTGTCCAACCAGGCCGTCCCGCGGTCCAAAATACCCACGTTCAGTTTTTCTTGCTGTAAATAAGCTTTGTTCACATCGGTTATTTCCAATTCGCCCCTAGCACTGGGTTTGATACTCTTGGCCATCGACACTACTTCATTATCATAAAAATAGATGCCCGGAACCACATAATTGGATTTGGGAGCCACCGGTTTTTCCTCGATGCTGATTACTTTTCCATTATCATCGAACTCCACCACACCATAGCGCTGTGGGTCGTTTACCCGATAAGCGTAGATTGTCCCGCCATCGGGGTCATTGTTGGCCTGCAGTAACTTTGAAAGCCCTGTCCCGTGAAAAATATTATCGCCAAGAATGAGGGCCACCTTGTCCTGTCCTATGAATTTCTCCCCGATGATGAAAGCTTCTGCCAAACCTTTGGGTTCCGGCTGAACGGCATAGGAAAATGAACATCCATATTTTTTGCCATCTCCCAAAAGTTCTTGAAAAAGAGGAAGGTCTTTTGGGGTGGATATAATCAATATTTCTCTGATACCTGCATACATCAGTGTGGACAATGGGTAATAAATCATTGGCTTGTCGTATATGGGCATCAACTGCTTGCTCACCGAAAGGGTAAGGGGGTGTAATCTGCTGCCGGTTCCTCCTGCCAATACAATTCCTTTCATTTTCCTGTTCTTATTGTTGGTATTGTTTCTTGTAATATTCCCGATAGTCCCCAGAGGTGACGTTCTCCAACCATTCCTGGTTCCCCAGGTACCAGTCTATAGTCTTCCCAAGGCCCTCTTCAAAGGTCACCGTGGGTTCCCATCCCTGTTCTTTGTGGATCTTGCCAGCATCAATTGCATATCTCAGATCATGGCCGGGTCGGTCTTTTACAAAAGTTATGAGTTTTTCGGAGGTTCCGCGGGGCCTATCCAGTTTTTCATCCATCAACCTACAAAGTAGTTGTACCAAATCAATGTTCTTCCACTCATTAAAACCCCCAATATTATACGTTTCCCCCATTTTTCCTTTGTGATACACCAAATCAATGGCCCTGGCATGGTCAATTACGTATAGCCAATCACGGGTATAGTTCCCATCACCATAAACGGGCAACGCTTTATTGTGGATGATATTGTTAATGAAAAGGGGTATCAATTTCTCAGGAAACTGATGGGGGCCATAATTGTTGGAGCAGTTGGAAATGATAAAAGGCAGACCGTATGTTTCCCCATAGGCTCGCACAAAATGGTCCGAACTTGCTTTTGAAGCTGAATAAGGGGAGTTGGGATTGTATGGGGTTGTTTCAAGAAAAAAGCCGGTTTCCCCCAAGGCCCCATACACCTCATCCGTGCTGATATGATAAAACTTGAAATCAGGGTTCCCTTTAGCCAATTTTAAAGAGGCGTTCAACAGATTGACGGTTCCCAACACATTTGTCCTAACAAAGGATGAGGGATCTGAAATGGAACGATCCACGTGCGATTCCGCGGCCAAATGGATGACTCCATCGAACTTGTAGTCCAAAAACAGCTTGTTGATAAAGGTCTCATCAACAATATTACCTTTTATGAAGGTGTAATTGGCACTATCTTCAATATCCCTTAAGTTTTCTAGGTTGCCAGCATAGGTGAGGGCATCCAGATTATAAACATGATGCTGCTTATGGGATTTAACAAAACGCCTGACCACATGGGAGCCAATGAATCCGGCCCCTCCGGTAATTAAAATCTTGTTTGGCGTTTGTTGTCCCATTAACCCTCTTATTTCATGGCAGTCCTTGATTGGGAAAGCACACTGTTCCTTGGTCTCTTTGCGAAAGTACGATAATTCCTATCCAAGACAAGATTGGCCTCGTTGGTCAATCCATTTTCCTCTAAAATTTGTTCTGCAAATTCAAACCATGTCATTGCCTTCCCATCAGTAAAATGGCATGTGCCATGCGGAAAGTGTCCTCCGATAATATCCTCCAGTATAAAATTTGCCAAGCTCTCCGTATCCGTGGGACAACCAATTTGTGTGTCAGTAATTCTCAATTCTTGCCCATCCCTTGCTTTTTGCAGAACCGTCCTGTAAAAATTATGTCCATGTTTTTTACTGTAAAGCCAAGATGTTCGAATGATGTAATGGTTGGGTAAAATTTCACGGATATATTCCTCCCCTTTAAGTTTTGACCTCCCATATTCATTTATAGGGTTGGGTTTGTCATCTACCGTATAGGGGGTTTCTTTTTCGCCATCAAAGATGTAATCCGTGGAAATATGGATTAATGTTACATGATGCTTCTTACATGCTTCGGCCAAATTTTTGGTGCCCTCCGCATTCACTTTAAAGGCAAGGTCAGGCGTTTTTTCCGCCTGTTCCACATTGGTGTAAGCGGCACAGTTGACACAAAAATCGTACTGGCTATTCCGAAAAGCTTCATCGATGCAATCGGGGTCAGTAACATTTAACTCTTGGGTGGTCTTAAAATCAAACGAAATGATGCTCTCCAAGGCAACCGCCTTCTCGGTCAAGGTCTTTCCCAATTGACCGTCCGATCCCGTGACAATGACCTTACTCATTAAAAATGCTGCCTATATTGGTTAAACTTCAATTTCTGCAGCCTTTCTATTGAGGTATCGAATAATTGAAATCAAAAAGAATAGCCCGATAAAAATGAGAGGGAGCACTATTGTTTTCTTTCCGAAAAATGCTTTGCTGACCTGATGAGGCTTGCCAAAATTAATAACCCCGATGGGGCTTGTCAACTCTTTAAGCTCCATTCTTCTATTTTCAATATCCTCTATTAACCTTGATTTGAAACTCAGTAGTGCCGCAACATTCAAACTTTCTTCATTTTGCAAAACCAGCCTACCTGAATCTAATGTGTTTTCAGGTTTACTCAGTTTTTCGGAGTACCCTTTTATAATGGTG
>JAGQZL010000177.1 GCA_020434915.1 Allomuricauda sp.
ATTGCGATTGGCTGCATCTGGAGCACTTCCTTCAGCTATCTTGAGATGTTTCAATGCCGTTTTGTAGTTCCCGACCGCCGAGTAGCCTCTTGCCAACCCAAAATCCACTGGCCAAGTGCCTTTATGTTTTTTGGCGTTCCATTTAAAAACATCCAGCGCTTGGTCCTTTTTGCCTTGTGCAATTAACTGTCTGCCATAGGCATGCACTTCAAGGACGCTGGCTAAAGACAAAGCTTCATCCATAACTGTTTTAGCTTCGGCCGTTTTTCCTTGCCTTTCCAATATTTGCGCTTTGGTACTAAGGTTGGCAAAGCTTTTCTGGCTGAAAAATTGGCCTTCAATAGCCGCATTGATCCAGCCAAGGGCTTCATTCAAATCACCTCCATTGTTCAAAGCATATCCAGCGGCCTGCTCCCAACTCTGTCTATTAAATCCGGGGGACGACTGTAATTGCTGCCGAATCTCAGCCAAAACATTCTTGGTTACATCGGTCTCTATGATAAAGGGAATCTGTTTCTTCTCCCAGCTTAGATAAACCATAGCTGAATTGGGGCCAACTTGATCAAAACCGTAGGTAAGTTGTTCCACATGAGGAATTTCTTTGGTTTCTACATCCACCCGAAGTGCATCGTCCGCAGGGTCATAAAAGTAGCTGCCCCAAGCCTCATAGTTCTTGGAAAAAATGAGAGTGGCCGTATCGTCCTCATTTACAATCATGTGAAGACCATATTTTCCTGCTGGGAGCGTTTTCCCGCCTATGGTAAGATCATGCGTGGTCTTAAACACCGTATTTTCATTGGCACCTGCCCTCCATGGGGATTCCTTGGCAGTTCCAAATCCCAGGTTGTTCATTCCGTAAGGGACCAATGCCCCCCAAATTTCCCTATTGTTCACACTGGGCCTTGAATACACAATGGTAACATCTGTATTTCCAATTTGTTGCGAAACGGATGCCTTTTGGCTCCCTTGAGGCAGAAAATCAAACTGTGCAATGGCAAAATTGGATACAAAAAATGCCATCAAAATGAATGTTGTTGATAAAGTGGAGTAAATTTTTTTCATGCTTGAATTTTAGTTTAGTCAATAATTAGTTTCAAAACGATGGAAAAGGTAAGCGCCTTAACGCTTCAACATCGTTACAATTATGTTAAATACCCAACATAGCTGTTAAAATTGGTCTTGCTAAAACGGCTATCGTTTAATGGTTTGCCTGTTTGCCCAAGGGTTGATATAGTGAATATACCACAATTACGAGGGCCCGTTTTGGAGATAAACCAAAGGTTGGACATCGTAATTTTGGTTCGTACCAATTACCATCATTCCATTCAAATTTTAACTTTGTAAGCTTACAAAATATTGATTGTTACTATGAGCAAGACACTATTTGACAAAGTATGGGATTCACACGTGGTCCAGCATATAGACAATGGTCCGGATGTCCTTTTTATTGATAGGCATTTGGTCCACGAGGTCACCAGTCCCGTAGCTTTTTTGGGATTAAAAAATCGAGGCATCAAAGTACTATATCCTGAACGCACTTTCGCAACAGCAGATCACAATACGCCGACCAGGAATCAGCATTTACCAGTTAAAGACCCATTGTCCGCCAACCAATTGAAGGCTTTGGAGGAGAACGCAACCGCACACAATATTCCTTATTGGGGTCTTGGGCATGAGAAAAATGGGATCGTACACGTGATTGGTCCGGAGAATGGAATCACGGTTCCCGGAGCTACCATTGTGTGTGGCGATTCGCATACCTCCACCCATGGTGCTTTTGGAGCCATTGCCTTTGGAATAGGGACCAGTGAGGTAGAAATGGTATTGTCCACCCAATGCATCATGCAACCCAAACCCAAAAGTATGCGCATCAATATCAACGGGACTTTGAGCAAGGCCGTTACCCCAAAAGATGTGGCATTGTTCATCATTTCAAAACTGTCCACTTCTGGTGCTACCGGATATTTTGCAGAATATGCCGGGGATGTGTTCAAAAACATGTCCATGGAAGGCCGTATGACGGTTTGTAACCTGAGTATTGAAATGGGTGCCCGTGGTGGTATGATCGCTCCGGACGAAACCACCTTTGAATACATAAAAGGTCGTGAATACACCCCAAAAGGTACCGATTGGGATAAAGCCATGGAATATTGGCAAACCCTCTACACACAAGATGATGCAACTTTTGATAAAGAATTGACGTTTGATGCGAGCGAAATTGAGCCCATGATCACCTACGGGACCAATCCGGGTATGGGAATGGGCATCAAAAATGACATTCCAATGGCCGAAGCTGTGGAAGGTGGTGTTGCCACCTATAAAAAATCATTGGAATATATGGCCTTCCATGAAGGGGATGCCATGATTGGCAAACCAATCGATTTTGTGTTCCTGGGAAGCTGCACCAATGGTAGGATCGAAGACTTTCGGGCTTTTGCCTCTATTGTAAAAGGCAGAAAAAAAGCGGACAATGTCACAGCATGGCTGGTACCAGGGTCTCACAGAGTGGAAGCAGCCATCAAAGAAGAAGGCATCTTGGATATTCTTCACGATGCAGGCTTTGAGTTAAGGGAACCTGGATGTTCTGCCTGTTTGGCCATGAACGATGATAAGATTCCCGCAGGTAAATACGCCGTAAGCACCTCTAACCGAAATTTTGAAGGAAGACAAGGTCCCGGGGCCCGAACACTTTTGGCAAGTCCATTGGTAGCCGCAGCCGCAGCGGTAACCGGTAAGGTGACAGACCCAAGAGAACTCATGGAAGAAGCCTACGCATAACAATAAACTATTTACAATGAACAATTAGCAATGATCAAAGGGACATTGTTAATTGATAATTGACAACTGAAAATTGAAAAATCATGGCATACGACAAATTCAACATACTTACAAGTTCTGCTGTTCCACTACCTATAGAGAATGTGGACACAGACCAGATAATCCCAGCACGTTTTCTAAAAGCCACCGAAAGGAAAGGCTTTGGGGACAACCTGTTCAGGGATTGGCGATACAATTCCGATGATACCCCCAAGGAACATTTTGTACTGAACAATCCCATTTACAGTGGAAAAATATTGGTGGGTGGAAAAAATTTTGGTTCCGGTTCTTCCCGAGAGCATGCTGCTTGGGCGGTTTATGATTATGGGTTCAGATGTGTGGTTTCCAGTTTCTTTGCGGATATTTTCAGAAACAACTGTTTGAACGTAGGGGTATTGCCCGTTCAGGTTAGCCCTGAATTTCTGGATAACATATTCAAGGCCATTGAAGCCGACCCGAACACCCAATTGGAAATCAATCTGCCAGAACAAAAGATTACCATTTTGGCTACGGGTGAAAGTGAGAGCTTTGACATCAATGGGTACAAAAAGCAGAACATGCTGAACGGTTTTGATGATATCGACTATTTGTTGAACATCAAGGGCGGGATTCAGAAATTTGCCGAGAGTACCCCTTTGTAACCGCTTTCTAGAAAGAAACATTGCATCGAAAATGAAAACACGCACCATTGAAATAATGGACACCACCCTTCGGGATGGTGAACAAACCTCTGGAGTTTCCTTTTCCGCTTCGGAAAAGCTCACTTTGGCCAAGTTGCTATTGGAAGAGCTTAAAGTAGACCGAATAGAAGTGGCTTCAGCTCGGGTTTCCGAAGGGGAAATGCAAGCGGTCAAAAACATTACCGAATGGGCCGCTTCCGAAGGATATTTGTCCAAGGTGGAAGTATTGACCTTCGTGGATGGTGGCGTATCATTGCAATGGATGCAGGAAGCCGGCGCCAAGGTCCAAAACCTGTTGACCAAGGGTTCATTGAACCACTTGACACATCAACTCAAGAAAACTCCAGAGCAACATTTTGGTGAAATTGCCCATGTAATTTCCAAAGGAAAGGAATTGGGTATCGAGACCAATGTGTATTTGGAGGATTGGAGCAATGGTATGCGCAATTCCAAGGAGTATGTGATGCAATTTCTGGATTTTTTGACCCAGCAACCCATCAAACGGATTTTATTGCCAGATACGCTCGGCGTCTTGACCCATACAGAAACAGGTGCCTTTTTCAAAGAAATCATTGAGCGTTATCCAAATACCCATTTTGATTTTCATGGCCATAACGATTACGACCTAAGTGTCGCCAACGTAATGGAAGCCCTAAAAGCCGGAGCCCATGGTTTACACCTTACCGTGAACGGTATGGGTGAACGTGCAGGTAACGCACCATTGGCGAGTGTGGTGGCTGTTGTCAATGATTTTTTACCCGAAATCACCATCGGGGTAAAGGAATCCTCGCTGTACAAAGTTAGTAAGTTGGTATCGGCATTTACAGGATTCGGCATTCCGGACAACAAACCAATTGTTGGAGACAATGTTTTTACTCAAACAGCTGGTATACATGCTGATGGAGATAGTAAAAAGAATCTTTACTTTAATGATTTGTTGCCCGAACGTTTTGGCCGAAAACGTAAATATGCATTAGGGAAAACCTCAGGTAAAGCGAATATTCAAAAGAATTTACAGGAACTGGGATTGACCTTGAACGATGAGGAATTGAAAAAGGTCACCGAACGTATCATTGAACTTGGGGATAAAAAGGAGCGCGTTACCAAAGACGACCTTCCCTATATCATTTCCGATGTATTGGACAGTAATTTGCACCAGCAAAAAGTGTTCGTGAAATCATACGTCCTCACCCATTCCAAGGGATTGAAGCCCTCCACTACCCTTTCCATTGAAATTGATGGGAAAACTTATGAGGAAAATGCCCAGGGCGATGGACAGTTCGATGCCTTCATCAATGCACTTAAAAAAGTGTACAAAAAAGAAAACAGGGAATTGCCCAAATTAGTGGACTATGCTGTGCGAATCCCTCCGGGAAGTACATCTGATGCCCTTTGTGAAACCATCATTACCTGGCAGATGAAGGAAAAGGACTTTACCACCCGTGGTTTGGATTCAGACCAAACGGTATCTGCCATCAAGGCCACCGAAAAAATGCTTAATCTCGTGTGATGATGCATCAACAAAAATAACCCTAATCCAATAACGATTAACGTAGAACGATAAAAATGAAATTGAACATAGCCCTGTTGGCCGGAGATGGAATTGGCCCAGAAGTAATCGACCAAGCCGTAAAAGTATCAGATGCTGTAGCCCAAAAATTTGGCCATGAAATCAAGTGGACACCTGCATTGACTGGTGCCGCTGCCATAGACGCCGTTGGCGAACCCTATCCCGATGAGACCCATGAGGTTTGCGTTGCAGCCGATGCAGTGTTGTTTGGCGCAATAGGACACCCACGCTTTGACAATGACCCATCCGCCAAAGTGCGACCCGAGCAAGGGTTGTTGAAAATGCGCCAGAAACTGGGGCTTTTTGCCAATGTACGGCCCACGTTTACCTTTCCGTCCTTGATTGACAAGTCACCTTTAAAGAGAGAGCGTATTGAAGGTACTGACCTAGTTTTTTTACGGGAGCTTACCGGAGGCATTTATTTCGGGAAGAGAGGCCGTGAGGATAATGAGAATACCGCCTACGATACTTGTACCTATACCCGGGAAGAAGTGGAGCGTTTGGCACGCAAGGGTTTTGACATGGCCATGCAGCGATCCAAGAAATTGTGTTGTGTGGATAAAGCGAATGTTTTGGAAACATCACGCTTATGGAGGGAAACCGTTCAAAAATTGGAAAAGGAATATCCGGAAGTGGAAGTTTCCTATGAATTTGTAGATGCCGTTGCCATGCGATTGGTACAATGGCCCAGCTCGTATGATGTTCTGATCACCGAAAACTTATTCGGTGATATTTTGACCGATGAAGCATCCGTTATCTCAGGGTCTATGGGATTGATGCCCTCCGCATCCTTGGGCGAAAAGACTTCTTTATTCGAGCCCATCCATGGATCATATCCGCAAGCGGCAGGAAAAGACATTGCCAACCCATTGGCAACCGTGCTTTCTGCTGCCATGATGTTCGAGACTGCATTTGGTTTGAAGGATGAAGCCGAAGCCATTCGCAATGTGGTGAACAAATCCTTGGCCGAAGGTATTGTTACCGAGGATTTGGCCGATGGCG